>JBEVDE010000401.1:0-13023 GCA_040514175.1 Allosphingosinicella sp.
AGCAGGGCCGCCAGGCCCGGCACCGTCATGTCGTAATTGAAGGCGTAGGGGAGGACGAGGAAGGTCGCCACGCCGCCGGCGAGCCCGGCGGCGCGGCTGTCGTCCGGCAGGCGCAGAAGAAGCGCCGCGATCGCGCCGGCGGCGACCAGCCCCTGCAGGACCCAGGCGACGGCGCCGGGGAAGCCGAAGGCGGAGACGGTCGGAACGACGGTCGGCATCATCGTCAGGAAATAGGTGCCGACATCATCGACCATCGCGCCCTGCACCCCGACCGTCACGCCGAGCCAGATGCGCCACAAATCCGGTCCGAAGGCGAGCGCCGAGATCGCGACCAGGGCGGCGACGGTGCCGGCGGCGGCGGCGAAGGCGCGCCATTCGCCGCGGCGGGCGAGGATCAGAGGCGCGAGCAAAGCGAGGTGCGGCTTGACCAGCATCAGCCCGATCAGGATCCCGGCGAGCACCGGCCGGCGGGGCAGCCAATGGAAGGCGCCGAGCCAGAGGGCGCCGATCAGCAGGCCGTAATGGCCCGCCCAGACGTTGAGCAAGGTCGCCGGCGCGGCCAGCGCCAGCCAGGCCGGAAGCCCGGCGTCGCGCAGATAGGGGCGCGCCGCGGCGGCGAAGGCGGTCCCGGTCAGAAGCAGCCAGGAGAGCAAGGCGAGCGGATAGGGAAGAAGCGCGAAGGCCCAGGTGTAGAGCAGGGTCGGCGGCGGATAGGAATAATTGTGGTTGCGAAGGGCGCCGTCGAAGAGGGCGTCCTGATACGCGCTGTAGCCCTTGAGATCGTAGAGCAGGTCGAGCCGGCCTTCGAGGAGCAGATTGCCCGAGGTGTAGACGTTGGCGAAGTCGCGCCCCCACAGGGCCATCCCGCGGATCGAGGGCCAGGGCGTGAAACGGGTGGCGAAGACGTCCTGGAGGAAGAGCAGGGCGATGAGGATCAGAACGAACGCCCAGGCGAGGGTCCACAGCCGCTCCGGCGATGCCGCTTCCGGCCTGCCCGTCATGACTCCCGCCGCTTCCATGCCGCCCTCCTCGGCCAAGGGCTAGGAGAACAGGGTTAACGATTGGTTATCCTCCCCGCCGCGCGAAGCGGTGGGGAGGATTAATAAGTTAAAGGTTGAAATTCCCCGCCGGAGGAGGGAGGCACCGGGACCTATGACCTCCACTCCGGCCGAAAGAGAGAGCGCCGGCGCCCGCCGGCCGCGCGCCTGGTGGGAGCATCCGGCCGTCGTGCTCGCGGCGGTGCTGGCCTGCGGGGCGCCGTTGCTTTGGCCCGGCGTTCCGCCGCTGGTCGACCTGCCCGGCCATATGGGCCGCTACCATGTCCAGATGAACATCGGCGGCTCGCCGCTCCTCCAGGCCTTTTACGACTTCAAATGGGCGCTGATCGGCAATCTCGGGGTCGACCTCCTGGTCGTCCCGCTCGCCGCCCTGATCGGGCTCGAGCCGGCGGTGAAGCTGATCGTCATCGCCATTCCGGTGATGACGGGGGCGGGCTTCCTGTGGGTCGCGCGCGAGGTCCACGGCCGGGTGCCGCCGACCGCCTATTTCGCCTTGCCGCTCACCTACAGCTATCCGTTCCTGTTCGGCTTCGTCAATTTCGCTCTGTCGATGGCGCTGGCCTTCCTCGCTTTCGCTCTGTGGCTGAGGCTGGCGCGGCTGGGACGGCTGAAGCTTCGCGCCGGGCTGTTCGTGCCGATCTCGATCCTGCTCTGGGTCTGCCACGCCTTCGGCTGGGGGACGCTTGGGGTGATGGCCTTCTCGGCCGAGCTGGTCCGCCAGGTCGATCTGAAGCGGCCGATCTGGAAAGCGGGCTTCAACACGGGGCTTCACTGCCTGGCGCTCGCCCCGCCCATGCTTTTGATGCTGCTGTGGCGAAGCGGCGCCGTCGGCGGCGAGACCTCCGTCTGGTTCAACTGGAGGCTCAAGAAGAACTGGATCCTGATGGCGCTTCGCGACCGCTGGGAATATTGGGATTATGCGGCGCTCACGGTGATCGGCCTCGTCCTGGTGGCCGGGCTGCTCTGGTGGAAGAGGCTCGAATATTCGCGCAACCTCGCGGCCTCCGCCCTCTTCCTCGCCATCGTCTACGTCTGCCTGCCGCGCATCGTCTTCGGCTCCAATTACGCCGACATGCGGCTCGCCCCCTTCGTCATCGCCGCGGCGGTGATCGCGATCCGCTACCGGCCGGCCTGGGCCGGCAAGGCCGGAGCCGCGTTCGCGGTGGCGGGCCTGGCCTTCGCCGGAGCCCGCCTCGCCGGCAACACGATCAGCTTCTGGATGTACGACAGGGCCTATCAGCGGGAGCTGGCGGCCGTCGAGCATATCCCCCACGGCGCTCGGGTCGTCTCCTTCGTCGGGGTCAAATGCCGCAAGGACTGGCCGCAGACCCGGCTCGAGCATCTCCCGGCCATCGCCCTCGTCCGCCGCGACGCCTTTTCGAACGATCAATGGTCGATGAGCGGCGCGCAGCTGCTCACCTCCCGTTTTCCGGAGAACAGCTGGTTCTCCCTGGATCCCTCGCAGCAGGTGCTCGCCCGCAAATGCGGGACCGAGCGATGGCTGACCCTCGATCAGTCGCTCGCCTTGTTTCCGCGGGACAAATTCACCCATGTCTGGCTGATCAGCCCCCCCGCACCCCCGGACCCCGCGCTTCTGCGCGGGCTCCAGCCGGTCTGGCAAAATGGCTCGAGCGTGCTGTATCGGGTCGCGGATCCGAGCCCGATCGCCATCCAGGAACCCGAATGACCGCGCCCGCCCTCTCGATCGTCGTCCCCTGCTACAATGAGGAAGCCTGCCTCGCCGAGCTTCACGGCCGGCTGACCGCGGCGGCGCGCGCGGCCGCCGGCGAGGATTATGAGATCGTCCTCGTCAACGACGGCTCGCGCGACCGGAGCTGGGAGATGATGCGCGCGCTGTCGGCGGCCGACCCGAGGCTGGTCGCGATCAACCTGTCGCGCAACCACGGCCATCAGCTCGCTTTGACGGCGGGGCTCGACCTCTGCTCGGGGGCGCGGATCCTGATCATCGACGCCGACCTCCAGGATCCGCCCGAATTGCTCTCGCCGATGCTGGCCGAGATGGACCGGCAGCGCGCCGACGTGGTCTATGCCGTGCGCAAGGCGCGCGCCGGAGAGACGGCCTTCAAGCGCGGCACCGCCAAGCTCTTCTACCGGCTGCTCTCCCGCCTCGCCGAGATCGAGATCCCGCGCGACACGGGCGATTTCCGGCTGATGAGCCGGCGCGCGCTCGACGCTTTGCTGAGCCTGCCCGAGCAGGCGCGCTTCATCCGCGGAATGGTCGCCTGGGTCGGCTTCCGGCAGGTGCCGATCGCCTACGACCGCGCCGAGCGCCACGCCGGGCAGAGCAAATATCCTTTGTCGAAGATGATCCGCTTCGCCCTCGACGCGGTCACCGGCTTCTCGACCGCGCCGCTTCGCATGGCGAGCCATATCGGCCTGTGGCTGGTCGCCGCCTCGGTGCTCCTGGTCGGCTATATCGCCGTCGGCTTCTTCACCGGAAGCGCCATCCAGGGCTGGACCTCGTTGATGCTGGTCGTCGTCGTGCTCGGCGCGGTGCAGATGTTCGTGCTCGGCATGATCGGCGAATATCTCGGACGGCTCTACATGGAGTCGAAGCGCCGGCCGCTCTACATCGTCGCCGAGATCGCCGGCCATGCCGGCGGCGAGCCGACCCTAGGCCATGTCGCTCACGAGGCCGAGACGATCGCGACCAGCGACACGCCCGGCGGAAACGGCAACCGCCCGATCGCGTAGCGCTCGAGGCCGAAGATCGCCTCGAACAGAGCGTTGAGCGGCTTGGGCGGAAGCTTGTCGTCGCTATCCTCCTTGCGGCGCACCTTGCCGGCGAGCCGGGCGGCGGCGGCGAGCGGGAAGAGCAGGCTGTTGAACCAGCTCATCATCTCCAGCTTCAGCCCGGCCGCGGCGACGACGGCGCGAAGGGTCTTGCGGGTGTAGCGGCGCTTGTGGTGGTTGACGACGTCGTGGGCGCTCCACATCCAGGGATGCGCCGGCACCGCGATCAGGATCCGCCCGCCCGGCTTGAGCTTGCGCGCGATGCTCTCGAGCGCGGCCCGGTCCTCCTCGACATGCTCGAGCACGTCGAGGATCGCGACGAGATCGTAGGCGCCGTCCTCGATTCCGGTGAGCGCAGGCAGCGGCGAGTCCATCACCGTCCGGCCGAGCCTTTGGCTGGCGATGGCCCGGGCGGCGGGGTCGATCTCGATCGCGTCGACCCGGCCGAAGCGCTCGAGCATGACGAGATTGTGGCCGGTCCCGCAGCCGATCTCGAGGATCCTCGGGTCTTCGGGAAGCCCGATCCGCCGGACGATCAGGTCGGCGAGGATCTCGCGCCGGGCCCGGTACCACCAGTGCCGGCTGTCGAGCTCGGCCATGCGGTCGTAGACGATGCGTTCCATCAGCTTGCGGCCATCAGCCGAACACCCATTGCCGGTTGAGCGCGAAGGTGACCGCGGGGGTGACGAACAGCATCGGCAGGAGCGGCCACCAGGTTGGGCCGTCGAGCAGATCGGTCGCGGTCCACACCCAGAGACTGTTGAGCCCGAGGCTGACCAGCGAGACGATGAAGAACCGGCCGGTGCGCACGGCGGTGTTGTCGCGGCTGCCGTGGTCCTTGAAGCTGACCCGGCTGTGGAGGAAATAGCCGAGCCCCATCGCCACCACATAAGCGGCGAGGTTGGAGAGCAGCGGCGGAACGCCCAGGTAGGTCGCCGGGAAATAATAGACCGCTCCGCCCACCAGGGTGACGAAGCCGCCGACCAGGCCGAAACGGATGATCTGGCCGACGAATGGCGGCAACGCGCTGTCCAGCTTCATTTCCAGCGCTTTTCCCTCTCTTGCCCGGCCTGCCTTTGCCGTGCAGGGACTAGTGCCGTGGCGAGGGGATGAAAAGGGTCCATCGGATGGCGGGGCTGGAGGGGCTGGAGCGACGCTGGCGCTGGGGCGTGCTGCTCTTCTGGCTGGCGACGTCCGCCGTCCTCCTCTGGATGCGCTGGGGGCAGATCAACGCCTTCTGGCTCAACGACACCGACGACAATATGCGGATCATGCAGGTCCGCGCCCTGCTCGCCGGCCAGGATTGGTACGATCTTCGCCAGCACCGGCTCAATCCGCCGTTCGGCGCCGACATCCACTGGTCGCGCCTCGTCGACCTGCCACTCGCCGGGATCAAGCTCGCGCTCGCTCCCTGGGTGGGAGGCGCGGCCGCCGAGAAAGCGGCGGTGGCGCTCGCGCCCCTGCTGCCGATGGCGGCGGCGATGGCGGCGGTGGCGGTCACGGCCCGGCGGCTGATCGCGCCCTGGGCGTTCGTGCCCGCCCTTGCCATCCTGCTGTGCGGCCATTCGGTCCGCAACCAGTGGGCGCCGCTCAGGATCGACCATCATGGCTGGCAGCTCGCTCTGCTCGCCGTCGCCGCCGCGTCGCTGACCGACCCGAAGCGGGCCCGGGGCGGGGCCGTCCTCGGCGTCGCCACCGCCCTCTCGCTCGTCATCGGGCTCGAGATGCTGCTCTATCTCTCCTTGCTCGGCGGGATCGCGGTGCTGATGTGGGTGCGCGATCCGGCCGAGGGGCGGCGGCTCGCCACCTACGGCGCCGGCCTCGCCGGCGGATCGGCGCTCGGCTTCCTGATCTTCGCTTCCTACGCCAATCGGGCGCCGGTCTGCGACGCCTTGTCGCCCGTGTGGCTTTCGGTCGTCGCTACGGGCGGGGCGATCGCCGTGGGCATGGTCTTCCTCGCCCCGCGCTCCTGGCCGATGCGCCTCGGCCTCGCCGCCGCGGCGGGGGCGGCGCTGGCCGCGCTCTTCGTCCTCGCCTGGCCCCATTGCCTCGGCCGGCTCGAGGGCGCCTCGCCCGAGCTGGTGCGATTGTGGCTCGGCAACGTCCGCGAGGCGCGGCCGCTCTACATGCACGGCTATGCGACCGCCATCTCCGTCGCCGCTTTGCCGGTGGCCGGGCTGGCCGGTTATGCGATCATGCTCTGGCGGCACCGGCGCGACCAGGCGAAGCTTCTGCCCTGGGCCGCGACCGCGGCTCCGGCGCTTCTCGCCGCCCTTCTGCTCCTGTGGCAGAGCCGGGCCGGGCCGGCGGCGCAGCTGCTCGCCGTGCCGGGGGCGACCGCTTTGGTCTGGCTCACCCTCGCCAGCCGGTTCATGCCGGTGCGGGTGGTGGGAAGCGTCGCCCTCTTCCTGCTCGCCTCGGGCCTCCTCCCCCAGCAGGCCCTGCGCTACGTCCCGGCCAAGCCGAAGCCGGGGATGGGCGCCGTCAACAAGGCCAACGGCCTGTGCCCGACCCTTCGCGCGCTCAAGCCGGTGGCGCTCCAGCCGAGGGGACAGGTGCTCACCTTCGTCGATCTCGGCCCGAGGCTGATCACGCTGACCCATCATGACGCGGTCGCCGGACCCTATCATCGCAACGGAAGCGACATCATCGACGTCATGCGCGCCTTCCGCGGGACCGCCGAGGGCGCGCGGGCGACGGTCCAAAGGCGCGGGATCGACTATGTGCTGATCTGCCCCGGCTATTCCGAATCGACCGTCTACGCCAGCCAGGCCAAAGACGGCTTCTACATGCAATTGGTGCGCGGCAAGGTACCGGCCTGGCTCCAGCCGGTGCCGCTTCCGGCCGGTTCGCCCTACAGGATGTGGCGGGTCGTCATACCTCGAAGCTGACCGAGATCCCGTCGATCACGAACTGGGCGGCGAGCGCGGCGAGGACGACTCCCAGGAGCCGGGTCAGCATCGCCTCCATGCGGTGGCCGAGCAGGCGCATCAGCCAGCCCGCGGCGAGCAGCGAGATGAGGGTGAGGAGAAGCACCGTGCCCAGAGCCGCGAGCACGACCAGGCTCTCGTCGAGGCCGTCGCTTCGCGCCATCAGGAGCATGATCGAGGCGATCGAGCCCGGGCCGGCGATCATCGGGATCGCCATCGGGAAGACCGAGACGTCGTCATGCTCGGGGTCGGCCTCGACCTCCTGGGCGCGGGTCTCGCGGCGCTGGGTGCGGCGCTCGAACACCATGTCGAGCGCGATCAGGAAAAGCATGATGCCGCCAGCGATCCGGAACGCGGCGAGGCTGATGCCGAGCATCCTCAGCAGATCCTCGCCGAGCAGCCCGAAGAAGAGCAGGATCCCGGCCGCGATCAGCGAGGCGCGGATCGCCATCGACCGGCGCTCGGCGGCGCTCGCGTCGCGGGTCAGGCCGGCGAAGATCGGCGCGCAGCCCGGCGGGTCGATGACCACCAGGAAGGTCACGAAGGCCGAGAAGAAGAGGGCGATCATCTCCTGTCCTCCCCATCGCCAGATGGGGAGGGGGACCATGCGAAGCATGGTGGAGGGGTAGCTGGCGTCGCAAATCCGAGGTTCACGCGAGAACCGCCGGAGGCGCGGCAGCTACCCCTCCGCCACCCTTCGGGTGGTCCCCCTCCCCTCCGCTTCGCGGCAGGGAGGATAAGGAAGGCCGAACTCACAATCCCTCCGGCGGGGGCAGGCCCGCGCGCGCATGGGCCGCGACCAAAGTGTTGCGCAGGAGGACGGCGATGGTCATCGGGCCGACCCCGCCCGGGACCGGGCTGATCGCGGCGGCGACCCCGGCGGCGCTCGCGAAATCGACGTCGCCGACGAGCCGGTCCTTGCAGTCCGCGCCGCCCGCAACCCGGTTGATGCCGACGTCGATCACCGTCGCGCCCGGCTTGAGCCAGTCGCCGACGACGAACTCGGGACGGCCGACCGCGGCGACGACGATGTCGGCGCGGCGGACCGCCGCGGGAAGGTCGCGGGTTCGGCTGTGGGCGATGGTGACGGTGCAATTTTCGGCGAGGAGGAGCTGGGCCATCGGCTTGCCGACGATGTTCGAGCGGCCGATCACCAATGCTTCGAGCCCGGCCAGATCGCCGAGCCGATGCTTGAGGAGCATCAGGCAGCCGAGCGGCGTGCAGGGGACCATCCCGGCCTCGCCGATCGCCAGCCGTCCGGCATTGACCGGGTGGAAGCCGTCGACGTCCTTGGCCGGGTCGATCGCCTCGATCACCGCTTTGTCGTCGATCTCGGCCGGAAGCGGCAGCTGGACGAGGATGCCGTCGACCGCCTCGTCGTCGTCGAGCTGCCCGACGAGCGCCAGCAGCTCTTCCTGGGACGCGGTGTCGGGAAGGCGGTGCTCGAAGCTCGCCATGCCCGCCTCGACGGTCGCCCGGCCTTTCGAGCGGACATAGACCTGGCTGGCCGGATCGTCGCCGACCAGTATGACGGCGAGGCCGGGCGCGCGGCCGGCGGCGGCGGCGAACGCCGGGACGGCCGCGGCCACGCGCTCGCGGAGCCGGGCGGCGAAGGCGCGGCCGTCGATCCGCTCGGCGCTCATCTCAGGCTCCCAGCGACCTGAAGAGGCCGGGAACGAGATAGTCCCTCAGGACAATGATGATCACGATGATCACGAGCGGCGAGAAATCCAGGCCGCCGAAATCGGGCAGGAGGCGCCGGATCGGGCGGTAGAGCGGCTCGGTGATCCGGTCGAGCGCGTTGAGGAGGGAGCGGACCGTGGGGTTGTAGGTGTTGATGACGTTGAAGGCGACGAGCCAGCTCAGGATCGCCTGGGCGATGATGACCCACATCAGGATCAGGAGCAGAAACTCCACCATTCCGAAGACGCCTAGCAGCATCGCATTCTCCCTGGGGTCGGTCCCGGCGATGTAGGGAAGGCCCGGGGCGGGGGCAATGGCGCGCCTCCCGCGGCGCTGGGAAATGCCGAGCGCTCACGCTACGGTGCCGGAATGATCGCTCTCGCCCTTCTCGCCGCGGCCGCCGCCGCCCCCCAGCCCGCCGATCTCAAGACCTTCCAGGACTGGACGGTCGGCTGCGACAACGGCCGCGCCTGCCACGCCGTCGCGCTGATGCCGGAAAGCTGGCCCGACGACGGCCTGACGATGAGCGTGAGGCGCGGACCGGGCGCGGCGGATTCGCCGAGACTCGCCATCGAGCTCGGCGCCGACGTCAATCCGGCCTGGCTGAGCGCGGACGGCAAGAGGCTGCCGGTCCGGCTGGTCGGCGCCGAAGGGCTCACCGGCATCGCCGCCGCCGACGTGGCGGCGACGATCGCGGCGCTTCGCTCGGCCGGCGCGCTCGAGGTCCACTCGGCCGACGGCAGGTCGCTCGGCACGGTGTCCCTGAAGGGGGCGAGCGCGGCCTTGCTCTACATGGACGAGCAGCAGCGCCGCACCGGCACCGCCACCGCCCTGGTGCGGCCGGGGACCCGTCCGCCCGGCAGTCTCGCCGCTCCGCTCGTGCCGGTGGTGGCGGCGCCGCCGCTGTCGAGGGCTCGGCCACAGGCCCTGAGCGCCGCCGCGCTTCGGGCGCTTCGAGCCAGGCATGGCTGCGCCATCGACGAGGTCGGCGGGCCCGACGAGGCCGAGACCGCGGCGCTGTCCGCCGGCGAGACCCTGCTCCTGCTCGCCTGCGGCTCGGGCGCCTACAATGTCAGTTACGTCCCCTTCATCGTCAGGCGCGGCGGACGGACGGAAATCGCGCCGTTCGACCATCGGCCGGGCTGGTGGTCGGAGGAAGGCAAGCCGATGCTCGTCAACGCGGGCTGGGACGAGAAGCACGGCCTGCTGAGCAGCTTCTCCAAGGGCCGGGGCCTGGGCGATTGCGGCACCACCTCCCAATATGCCTGGGACGGCCGCGCCTTCCGGCTGGTCGAGCAGGCCGAGATGGGCGAGTGCCGGGGGTCGCGCGATTACATCACGACGTGGCGGGCGAGATTGGTGCGGAAGTGAAATCCTCCCCATCGGAGATGGGGAGGGGGACCAGGCGAAGCCTGGTGGAGGGGTAATTGGCGAGGCCTGTGCGATTACCCCTCCACCACCCTTCGGGCGGTCCCCCTCCCCGAGCAAGCTCGGGGAGGATTCAGGGCGCCGAGCGCTCCGGCTGGGCCTGCGCCAGCACGAGCGCGAAGCGGGCCTCCTCGTCGGTCCATTCCTCGACCGGAGTCCATCCCCCCGCGAGCAGCAGCAGCCTCGCGTCGCGCTCGCCATATTTGTGGCTGTTCTCGGTGTGGATGGTTTCGCCCGCCGACATCGAGAAAGCGGCGCCGGCGACCTCGAAGCCGAGGTCGCGCTCCGCTTCGAGGTGCATCTCGATCCGGCTCAGCCGGTCGTTCCAGACGGCTCGGTGACGGAAGGCTTCGATCGGAATGTCGCCGCCCAGCTCGCGATTGATGCGGTGGAGGAGGTTGAGGTCGAACTCGGCGGTGACTCCGGCGGAATCGTCATAGGCCTGGAGCAGCTCGGCGGGGTCCTTGACCCGGTCGAAGCCGATGAACAGCCAGGCGCCGGTGCCGAGCGTCTGGCGCATGGCGCGAAGCAGGTCGACTCCGGTCGACGGAATCAAATTGCCGATCGTCGAGCCCGGGAAGAAGCCGAGCTTGGGCGATCCCTCGAGCGCCGCCGGGAGCCGGATCGCCCGGGTGAAATCCGCTTCGAGCGGGTAGACCGGAAGACCCGGGAAATCCTCCTCGAGCGAGGCCGCGGCGTCGCGCAGGAAATCGCCGCTGATGTCGATCGGGACATAGGCCGAGGGGGCGGCGGCGGCGAGGAGGATGCGGGTCTTGACCGAGGCGCCGGAGCCGAACTCGACCACCGCCTGGCCCGGGCCGGCGATCCGCGCGACGTCCGGACAACGGCGCTCGAGCAGGACGGTCTCAGTTCGGGTGAGATAATATTCGGGCAATTTCGTGATCGCCTCGAACAGCTCCGAGCCGCGGCGGTCGTAGAGCCAGCGGGCCGGGATCGCCCGGATCGGGGCGGCGAGGCCGGCGAGGACGTCGCGGCGGAAATCCGGATCGGCGGGCGGTGTACGAATTGCGTCCACTACAGGTCCCGCGCCAGTCGGAGCCCGGAATACATCCAGCGCTGATGGGGGTAGAAGAAATTGCGGTAGCTGGCGCGCACATGGCCGCGCGGCGTGGCGCAGCTGCCGCCCCTCAGCACGAACTGGTTGCACATGAACTTGCCATTATATTCTCCGACCGTGCCTTCCGGCGGGCGATAGCCGGGCCAAGGCGCATAGGCGCTCATCGTCCATTCCCACAGGTCGCCGTACAGCTGGCGAAGGCCCTCGCCGGCCGGGGCCGGCCTCGGGCGGACCGGGCCGGCGCGGTCGAGCTGGGTTCCGGAGGCCGGGTCGAGGCCGGCCGCGGCGGCTTCCCATTCCTCCTCGCGGGGCAGCCGGGCGCCCGCCCAGCGGGCATAAGCGTCGGCCTCGTACCAGCTGATATGGGCGACCGGCTCCGCCGGGGCGAGCGGGCGAAGGCCGTCGAGGGCGAAACGGCTCCAGCCGCCGGCCTCGCGCCGCCAGTAAAGCGGCGCCTCGATCCGGTTGGCCGCTGCCCAGGCCCAGCCGTCCGCCATCCACAGCTCCGGCCGGGCATAGCCGCCCGAATCGATGAAGCCGAGCCACTCGGCGTTGGTGACGAGCCGGTCGGCAAGCGCGTGCGGGTGGAGCAGGGCCCGGTGGCGCGGGCCCTCGCAGTCGAAGGCGAAGCCGGCGCCGTCATGGCCGATCTCGACGAGCCCCTCGCCGCCCTCGACCCATTTCGGGCCGGACGCGAGCGGCTCGGGCGCGGCGGCGGCGGCGGGCCAGATCGCAGGAAATAGCGGATTTTCAGCGAAGGCGGCGGTGAGGTCCATCAGCATCAGCTCCTGATGCTGCTGCTCGTGGTTGAGGCCGAGCTCGACCAGGTCCAGCGCCGTTTCGGAGAGCCCGGGCAGCGCCGCGATCACCTTGCCGTCGACATAGGCGCGCCAGGCGCGGACCTCGTCCAGGGCCGGTCGGCCGATCATTCCGCGGCGGTCGCGCGGGTGGCGCTCGCCCTCGCCCTCGTAATAGGAATTGAACAGATAGGCCCAGCGTTCATTCCACAGGCGGTGGCCGGGACAATGGTCGCGCAGGACGAAGGTCTCGAAGAACCAGCTGGTATGGGCGAGGTGCCATTTGGCCGGGGAGGCGTCGGGCATGGGCTGGAGCGCCGCGTCGGCGTCGGACAGCGGCGCGGCGATCGCCTCGCTCAAGGCGCGAACGGCGCGGTAGCGCTCGGCCAGCGCCGCATTGGGCGAGGAATCGGCCTGGGTCGCCATCGGGGGCCCCCCTACACCAAAATTTCGTAGGCGGTTAGGGCAACGTCGCCCCAGCGAAGGCTGGGTCCCCGGAGGGTGAAAAGCGCGGCGCCCTTCACCCCCCGGGATCCCAGCCTTCGCCGGGATGACGGGCTAGCGCGTCGCACCCGGCTTCCAGAGCACTTCGCCGCCCTCGCCCGCCGCGGCCAGCCTGGCCATGACGAAGAGATGGTCGGAGAGGCGATTCAGATAGATGAGGGCGAGCGGGTTGAGCGGCGCCGCCGCGGCCGCCGCCACCGCCGAGCGTTCGGCCCGGCGGACGATCGCCCGGGCGAGGTGGATCGCCGCGGCCCCGCCGCCGCCGCCCGGGAGGATGAAGCTGCGCAGCGGCTCGAGCCCGCCGTTCATCGAGTCGATCTCGCGCTCGAGCCGGTCGATCTGCGGCTGGACGATGCGCAAGGTCATTTCGGAAGGCGCGAAATCCTCGCCCGGAGTGGCGAGGTCGGCGCCGAGATCGAACAATTCGTTCTGGACCGCGGTCAGCATTCGCCGCTGCGCCTCGTCCGCGACCGCGAGAAGGGCGAGGCCGATCGCGCTATTGGCCTCGTCGACGTCGCCGATCGCGGCGAAGATCGGGTCGGCCTTGGAGCGGCGGGAGCCGTCGGTCAGGCCGGAGGCGCCCTCGTCCCCGGTGCGCGTATAGATCTTGTTGAGCCGGACCAGGGCTCAGCTCTTTCCGCCGGCGACGAGCAGGAGCAGGATGACGAGCACGATGGCAACCGCCTGATAAAGGACGCGCTTGCGCATCAGCGCCTGCGATCGGGCGCCGGTGATGTCCTTGCCCTGAGCCATGCCGATCACGCCCTTGGCCAGGACGAAGAGCGTCGCTC
>JBEVDE010000285.1:0-3376 GCA_040514175.1 Allosphingosinicella sp.
GCATGGTGGAGGGGCCTTGCCGACGTGCGAAGAACCCCTCCACCGCGCGTACGCGCGGTCCCCCGCCCCCGGAAAACCGGGGGAGGCCTGTTTCCCGTCGCCCGCCGCGCCCATCCCAAGGGCGCTCGCCGCCCGCGCCGCCGTGTCGGCGCGCAGGATGCGGGGGCCGAGGCTGACCGGGCGGGCCTGCGGCAGGGCGCGGATCGCGGCGCGTTCCTCGTCGGTGAAGCCGCCTTCGGGCCCGATCAGAATGGCGGCCGGGCCCGGCCCGGGGGTGAAAGTCTCGCCGCCGGCCTCGTCGGCGAAGTACAGGAGCCGCTCCGCCGGCCAGGCGGCGAGCAGGGCGCCGAGCTTCTGCGGCTCGGCGAGCTCGGCGAGGGCGGTGCGCTCGCATTGCTCGGCGGCCTCGACGATATGGGCGCGAAGCCGGTCAAGATTGAGGCGCTCGACGATCGTCCGGCGGGTGAGGATCGGAACGAGCCGGGCGATTCCCATCTCGGTCGCTTTCTCCACCAGCCAGTCGATCCGGCCGCGCTTGATCGGGGCGAAGAGAAGCCAGAGGTCGGGAACGGGCTCGCGCCCGCGCAGATGCCGCTCGACATTGAGGACGACCCGCTTCCTGCCCGCTTCGGCGATCCCGGCGAGCCATTCGCCGGTGCGATCGTCGAACAGCTTGACCCGGCCGCCGGGGCCGAGGCGCAGGACGTTGACGAGATAATTGGCGGGGGCGCCTTCGAGAGTGAGCGCGGCCCCCGGCGACAGAGTCTGTGCAACGAAGAGGCGGGGCAGGCTGGAGGGCGGCCAGGCGGGAGTGGCGGGCACGCGTTCATCCTCATTTCCGTTCGGGCTGAGCCTGTCGAAGCCCCTTCCTTCTTCCAGGGCAAGCGAAGAATGGCCTTCGACAAGCTCGGGCCGAACGGTATTGAAACGGGCATGGCCACGCCTTCCGACAGCGACATCGTCCCCGATTCCGAGCGCCGCGGCCTGATCGGCGCCTTGCCTCGCTTGCTCCGGCCCTACGCCTCGCTGATGCGGCTCGACCGGCCGATCGGCGCGTGGCTGCTCTTCTGGCCGGGCGCGTGGAGCGTTGCGTTGGCGGGAATGGGGCCGAACGGAGTCGGGCTGATCCTGTGGCTGGCGCTCGGCGCCTGGGCGATGCGGAGCGCCGGCTGCGTCTGGAACGACATCGTCGACCGCGATCTCGACGCCCGGGTCGAGCGCACCCGCCTCCGGCCGCTGGCGAGCGGAAGGGCCGGCCTGAAAGGCGCCTGGCTGCTGCTCGCGATCCTCTGCCTGATCGGCCTTCTCGTGCTTCTTCAGCTCGGGCGGACGGCTCAGATCGTGGCGCTCGCCAGCCTGGCGCCGGTGGCCGCCTATCCGTTCATGAAGCGGATCACCTGGTGGCCCCAGGCCTGGCTCGGCCTGGTCTTCTCCTGGGGCGCTCTGGTCGGCTGGCCGGCGGTGCGCGGCGAGCTCGATCCCGCCGCCTTCATCCTCTGGGCCGGGGGCGTTTTCTGGGTGATCGGCTACGACACGATCTACGCTCTCCAGGATCGCGAGGACGACGCCCTGGTCGGCGTCAAATCCTCGGCCCTCGCGCTGGGCCGCCACGCCCGCGCCGGTGTGGCGCTCTGTTACGCCATCGCCTTGGCGCTGTGGGCGGTGGCGCTGTGGCGGGTCCGGCCGGACGGGCTCGCTCTGGTCGCCCTGCTGCCGATGGCCGGGCATCTCGGCTGGCAGGCCGCCACGCTCGACGCGCAGGACGGCGGGGACGCTCTGGCCAAGTTCCGGTCGAACCGATTGGCGGGCTTCATCCTCTTCCTCGCCTGCCTCGTCGTGGGCACCTCCTAGATTTAGCGCCGCATCCACCCTAGTTGGGGTTCATGCTGAACAACACCGAAGCCGAGGCGCGCGCCGCTGCGCTGGTCGAGCGAGCCGGGCGAGCCGGGGCCGACGCCGCCGACGCCCTGTACCACGCCAATGCCTCCACGTCGGTACAGGTGCGGCTCGGCGAGCTCGAGGACGTTTCCCGCAACGAAGCCGAGAATATTTCGCTTCGCCTGTTCGTCGGCCGCCGCTCGGCGAGCGTTTCCTCGTCCGATCTTTCGGACGATGCGCTGACCGCCCTGGTCGAGCGCGCGGCCGCCATGGCCCGCGAGGCGCCGGAGGATCCCTGGTCGGGCCTCGCCCCCGAGGAATTGCTCATGCGCGGACCGGGCCTGGACATTGACGGCGACGACGGCGGCGATCCTTCGCCGATCGAGCTCAAGCGCCGCTCCCTCGAGATCGAGGAGGCGGGGCGGAGCGTCGCGGGGATCACCAACAGCGAAGGCGCGGGCGTGAGCGCCGGCCGGATGGTCTTCGCTCTGGCCACCAGCCACGGTTTCTGCCGCGCCTATTCGACCACCGGCTATTCCTCCTCGGCCAGCCTGATCGCCGGGGAGGGCAGCGAGATGCAGCGCGATTACGCCTATCACAGCGTCCGCCACTATGCCGAGCTCGACGATCCCGAGACGCTCGGCCGCCGCGCCGCGGAACGGACCGTCGCCCGGCTCCGGCCGGCCCGGCTCGCGAGCGGGACCATGCCCGTCCTGTTCGATCCGCGCGTCGGAAATTCGCTGATCGGCCATTTGATCACCGCCATCGGCGGTCCGTCCATCACCCGCCGGACCAGCTTCCTGCTCGAAAAGGAGGGGGAGCGGCTGTTCGACGAAGGGGTGACGATCCGCAACGATCCGCATCGCCCTCGCGGGCTGCGCTCGAGGCCGTTCGACGGCGAGGGCCTGCCGACCAGGCCTTCAAACCTGATCGAGGCCGGGCGGCTGACAGGCTGGCTGCTCGACAGCGCTTCCGCCCGCCAGCTCGGCCGGGCGCCGACCGGCCACGCCTTTCGAAGCTCCGGCGGCGCGCCGAGCGTCGGCGTCACCAACGTCCATATGGAGCCGGGGCTTGTGACCCCCGAGGCGCTGATCGGCGGGGTGGAGCGCGGCGTCTACGTCACCCAGCTGATCGGCCAGGGGGTCAATCCGGTCACCGGCGACTACAGCCGGGGTGCCGTGGGCTTCATCATCGAGCAGGGCCGGCTGGGCCCGCCGGTCGACGAGATCACCATCGCCGGCAATTTGCTCGACATGTTCGCGAGGCTCGTCCCGGCCGACGACCTCCGCTTTCGCTATACCGCCAATGTGCCGACCCTGCGCATCGACGGGATGACGGTGGCCGGTGCTTGAGCGAATTGCCCATATTGCCGAGGAGGCCGGCCGGATCGCCGCCGAGCGCTGCGGCACCGACTATAAGAGCTGGGAGAAGCTCCCGGGCCATCCGGTCTGCGAGGTCGATCTGGCGGTCGACGCTTTCCTCCGGGACAAGCTCGGCG
>JBEVDE010000296.1:0-11098 GCA_040514175.1 Allosphingosinicella sp.
GGGCCGATTCGACCTCCTCTTCCTCCTTGAAGGAGGGGCCGGCGGTCTTCTCGCTAATCTCGTCCCCGCCTTCCTCGGCGCTCTCGACCTGCTCGGGGGTCGGGCCCTTGCTGAGCATGGCGTCGAGGTCGAGTATCTCGCGAAGCTGCATCTCGCCGGCGTTCAGGGCGTTCGACCAGTGGATGATGGCGTTGAAGGTGATCGGGCTCTCGCACAGCCCCCAGATCATCGTGTCGCGGCCGGCCTCGATCCGCTTGGCGATGGCGATCTCGCCCTCGCGGCTGAGCAATTCGACCGCGCCCATCTCGCGAAGGTACATGCGGACGGGATCGTCGGTGCGATCGACCGTCTCCTTCTTCTTCTCGATGATGAAGCGCTCGCCGTCCGACCCGTCGCCTTCCTCGGCGCCGGCGTCGACCTCGGGCTCGTCCGCTTTGTCGTCATCCTCGTCCGCTTCCTCATTCTCGACGACGTTCACCCCCATTTCGTTGAGGGCGCTCATCACGTCCTCGATCTGGTCGGTGGACATCTGGTCCTGGGGAAGGGCCTCGTTCAGCTCGTCATAGGTGATGTAGCCGCGCTTCTTGGCGCGGGCGACGAGCTTCTTCAGCGACGCCTCGTTGAGGTCGATCAGGGGCGCGTCGCCGCCTTCCTGCTTGTCGTCGCCGTCGCCGCCGTTGGTCGTCTTCGCCATCTAAAAACCTTATAAGTTCATCCGCCCGCGCTGCCTTCGATCAGCGCCGCGAGCTGCCTGTCCGCCTCGTCCCGCGCCGCCCGGAGCCTCTGCTGCTCCTGGAAGGCGGCTTCGTCGCCTTCCTCCTTGAGCCGCGCGGTCGCCGCGTCGAGCGCGGCATATAGTCCCGGCTGGGCCGCCAATGTGTCGATCATCAGAACGAGATCGCGACGGGCGCGTTCCGGCTCGGTGTCACGACGGATAGAGGAGAAAGCCAATCCCTGCCTGAGACGCGGCTCCTCGAGCAGAGCCGCCGCGTCGCCATGCGCCAATATGGTATCAAGGGCGTTTTGATCAAGCTCGCCGTGAACCATCACCCCTTCGAGCAGTCGATCCCTCAGCCGGGCGGCGGCGGCCTCCTGGAAGCTCAGGCTCGCGATCGCCTCGCTGTGCGACGCGACGACGTCGGGAAAGCTCAGCAGGCCGTAGAGCACGCGGCGCGCCCATTTCGCATCCAGGCTGCCCGCGGCGACGGCCTTGGCGCGGTCCGAAACGGGGCGCTGCGGCGCGAATCTTCCCTTCTGGAATGAGCCCGGGGTCCAGGGCCGCCGCGGCGGCGGTGCGGTGAGGGCGGCGAAACGGCCGAGCAGCTCGGTCCGATATTGGTCGCGCACATGGGGGTCCTGGATCGTCGCGACATGCTCGCTGAGGCGCTGCCTGAGGCCGGCGCGCTGCTCGGGCGTGGCGAGCGGCTCGGCCTTCAGCTCGTGGCTCCAGAGCCGGTCGACGAGCGATTCCGGCGCCTCGAGCAGCGCCTCGACGCCCTTGCGGCCCTCGGCCCGGACGAGATCGTCGGGATCCTGTCCCGGGGGGAGGGTGGCGAAGCTCAAGGAGCGGCCGGGCCCGACATGGGGCAGCGCCCGGAGCAGGGCGCGCACCGCCGCTTTCTGCCCGGCATGGTCGCCGTCGAAGCAGAAGATCGGGGTTGGCGACAAGCGCCAGAGCAGGCCGAGCTGGGCCTCGGTGACCGCGGTGCCGAGCGGCGCGACCGCCTCGCCCAGGCCGGCCTGGTCGAGAGCGATCACATCCATCTGCCCCTCGACCACAATCACCCTCTTCGCCTCCCGGCTGGCCGCCGCCGCCTTGTCGATGTTGAACAGGGTTCGGCCCTTGTCGAACAAGGGCGTGTCGGGCGAATTGAGATATTTGGGCTCGCCGGCGCCGAGGATCCGGGCGCTGAAGGCGATGACCCGCCCCCTTCGGTCGCGGATCGGGAACATCAGCCGCCCGCGGAAGCGGTCGTAGGGCTCGCGCTCGCCTTCGGGGACGACGAGCAGCCCGGCCTCGACCAGCTTGTCGTTGCCGAAATCCTTGAGGGCGCCGCGAAGCTTGCCGCGCGCGTCCGGCGCGAAGCCGAAGCCGAAGCGTCCTCGGGTCGCCTCGGTGATTGAGCGCTTCTCGAGATAGGCCCGGGCCTCGCCGCCCTCGACCCCGCCGAGCTGCTCCTCGAACCAGCGCTGAGCGGCCTCCATGACGTCGTAAAGGCCGGTCGCCCGCTCCGCTTTCTCCTGCGCCCGGGGATCCGCCGCGGGCACTTCCATTCCGGCCGCCTCGGCCAGCTCCTTCACCGCATCCATGAAGGGGAGGCCGCGGGCATCGGTTAGCCAGCGGATCGCGTCGCCGTGAACGCCGCAGCCGAAGCAATGGTAGAAGCACTTCTCGTCATTGACGTAGAAGCTCGGGGTCTTCTCCTTGTGAAAGGGGCAGGGGGCCTTCCACTCCCGCCCCGCTTTCTGCAGCTTTACCGTTCGCCCGATGACGGTCGAAAGCGACGTGCGCGCTCTAAGCTCGTCCAGGAATTGGGGGCTGAGGGACATGCCCCAGCCTAAGCGGAAAGCCGCGCCTTTACGAGGCCGCTCGCCCTCGACATGTCCATCTTGCCGGCATGCCGCTCCTTCACCGCGGCCATCACCCGGCCCATGTCCTTGACGGAGCTCGCGCCGGTCTCCGCGACGATCGCTTCGATCGCCGCCTTCGCTTCGACCTCGCACATCTGGCTGGGCAGGAAGCCCTCGATCACCGCGATCTCGGCCGTCTCGGCGTCGGCCAGCTCCTGGCGGCCGCCCTGCTCGTAGAGCGCGACCGATTCGCGGCGCTGCTTGACCATTTTCTGGAGCACTTCGGTGACAATGACGTCGTCGTCCGCCGGAGCGGCGGCGCCGCGAAGCTCGATGTCGCGATTCTTGAGCGACGATTGAACGAGTCGGAGGGTGGCGGTGCGCGCCTTGTCGCCGCTCTTCATGGCGGTGACGAGCGCGGCCTTGATGTCGTCGCGAATCATTTGGTTTCAGTCCAGGCGTGGGAAAGGCGCGAGGATAGCCGCGCTCGCCCCCTTTTAACAGATTGACGCTGTCGCCCGTCGCCTCTAGCCGTCGGGCCTTAGCGACATCGCCGTTTCCTCAAGGAGTGCCCGCCCCAATGGCCGACGCCAAGCCTTCGCCCGCGCCTGATGGGGCCACGGGCGTATTGGTCCTGGCCGACGGCAGCCTTGTCTGGGGCAGGGGCTTCGGCGCCGAAGGGGCGGCGGTCGGCGAGGTCTGCTTCAACACCGCGATGACCGGCTATCAGGAGGTGATGACCGATCCCTCCTACGCCTCGCAGATCGTCACCTTCACCTTCCCGCACATCGGCAACGTCGGCGCCAATTACGAGGACGTCGAGGCCGACAATCCCTGGGCGCTGGGCTGCGTCGTCCGCCAGGACGTGACCGAGCCGAGCAATTTCCGCGCGATCCAGACCTTCGACGCCTGGATGAAGGCGAACGGCAGGATCGGCCTCGCGGGAGTCGATACGCGGGCGCTGACCCGCAAGATCCGCGAGGAGGGCGCGCCCAACGGCGTCATCGCTCATGCCGCCGACGGGAAGTTCGACCTCGACGCTTTGCTGGCGAAGGCGCGGGCCTGGCCCGGGCTCGAGGGCATGGACCTGGCGAAGGAGGTGAGCTGCAAGCAGATGTTCCGCTGGTCCGGCGGCGGCTGGCGGCTGGGCCAGGGCTATGCCGAGGGCGAGGAGGGGGAGGGCCGCCCCCATGTGGTCGCGATCGACTATGGCTCCAAGCGCAACATCTTTCGCAACCTCGCCGACGCCGGCGCCCGGGTCACGGTCCTCCCCGCCACCGCCACCTATGAGGAGGTGATGGCCCACGAGCCCGACGGCTTCTTCCTCTCCAACGGCCCCGGCGACCCCGCCGCGACGGGCGAATCTGCCGTGCCGGTGATCAAGCAGCTTCTGGAGACCGGCAAGCCGCTGTTCGGCATCTGCCTCGGCCACCAGCTTCTCGGCCTCGCCGTCGGCGCGAAGACGGCCAAGATGCACCAGGGCCACCGCGGCGCCAACCACCCGGTCAAGCGCCTGGAGGACGGCCGGGTCGAGATCACCAGCATGAACCACGGCTTCGCGGTCGAGACGGAGAGCCTTCCGGCCAATGCGAAGGCGACCCACATCTCGCTGTTCGACGGAAGCCTCGCCGGGCTCGAGCTGACCGAACGGCCGGCCTTCAGCGTGCAATATCATCCCGAGGCGAGCCCGGGGCCGCAGGACAGCGTCTATCTGTTCGAGAAGTTTGTGAAAGCGCTCACAGCATGATGCAGCCATTCGAAGGCATTGCTCGTATAACAAGCACAGTTGCCACCAAGAGCGCGATGAATCCGACGCTAATTTTAGCAGCAATTGTGGTGCCACTCGCGCTACTGCTGGGTTTCAACCTTCACGGAGAGGCGCAAAGATTTTTGTTTGGCCTTGCAGGCATAGTGGTGACTGTCGCACTACTACAGATAGTCGGTTTTTCGATATTTAGCCCTAATCATCTCCAAGACAATAGACATGTCGAGGAAAAGTTGAGAATTGAGCACTCATCACGGCTAGGAGACGCATCGCAGGAAATTGTAATTGATGCAGACGCAATGCCGATAAATAACCCTTCGATCGAGGATAGACGTGATGTTTAATACGTATATCCTCACGTTTGACCCTATTTCTATGAACTTCTCATATAATCAGTTGCATGCCTTTGTGCGTGCTAACGCATTTACTTACCAATATTTGTCTCCAAGCCTTGGGGTTTACCTTATCAAATCAAAGGCTAGTGTTGCCGAATTGGTGGATGCCTACAGAGGTTTTTTTGATGGCGCCCACTTTTTCATTGCTCAAATTTATCCTCAGCTGACTGGCGGGGCACTGCCTCAAGCTGTGTGGGATTGGGTCAACGCAAGTGATCCTCCCCCTCTAATAAGCAATCAAAATGCCTAAACGCACCGACATCTCCTCCATCCTCATCATCGGCGCCGGCCCGATCGTCATCGGACAGGCCGCGGAGTTCGATTATTCCGGAACCCAGGCGGCCAAGACCCTGAAGGCCGAGGGGTATCGGATCGTGCTGGTCAATTCGAACCCGGCGACGATCATGACCGATCCGGACCTCGCCGACGCCACCTATGTCGAGCCGATCACGCCCGAATTCGTCCGTCTCATCATCGAGAAGGAGCGGCCCGACGCGGTGCTTCCGACGATGGGTGGGCAGACCGCGCTCAACACGGCCCTGGCGCTTTGGAAGGACGGGACGCTGGAGAAATACGGCGTGCGGATGATCGGCGCCGACGCCGAGGCGATCGAGAAAGCGGAGGATCGCCTCAAGTTTCGCGACGCCATGTCGAAGATCGGCCTCGAAAGCCCGCGCTCGGCCATCGCCCACAGCCTTGAGGAGGCGATCCGGGCGCTCGACACGACAGGCCTGCCCGCGATCATCCGGCCGAGCTTCACTCTGGGCGGCACAGGTGGAGGAATCGCCTATAATCGCGAGGAATTCGTCGAGATCGTGACCGGAGGCCTGGACGCCTCGCCGACCACCGAGGTGCTGATCGAGGAATCGGTGCTGGGGTGGAAGGAATATGAGATGGAGGTCGTCCGCGACCGGAACGACAACGCCATCATCGTCTGCTCGATCGAGAATGTCGACCCGATGGGGATCCACACGGGGGATTCCATCACCGTCGCTCCGGCGCTGACGCTGACCGACAAGGAATATCAGATCATGCGCAATGCAAGCATCGCTTGCCTGCGCGAAATCGGTGTCGAAACAGGCGGTTCCAACGTCCAGTTCGCGGTCAATCCCGAGAACGGCCGGCTCGTCGTCATCGAGATGAACCCGCGCGTCAGCCGCTCCTCGGCGCTGGCGTCCAAGGCGACCGGCTTCCCGATCGCCAAGGTCGCCGCCAAGCTCGCCGTCGGCTATACGCTGGACGAGATTCAGAACGACATCACCGGCGTCACCCCGGCCAGCTTCGAGCCGACGATCGACTATGTCGTCACCAAGATCCCGCGCTTCGCCTTCGAGAAGTTCAAGGGCGCCGATCCCCTGCTGTCGACGGCGATGAAGTCGGTCGGAGAAGCGATGGCGATCGGCCGGAGCTTCCATGAAAGCCTCCAGAAGGCCCTGAGAAGCCTCGAGATCGGCCTCATCGGCCTCGACGGCGTGAGGGAGCTGTACGGCGCCCCGCGGATCGAGATCGAGGCGGCGCTGGCGCGGCCGACCCCCGACCGGCTGCTCGTCGCGGCCCAGGCGCTGCGCGAGGGCTTCACCGTCGCCGAGATCCACGCCATCGCCAAATACGACCCATGGTTCCTCGAGCGGCTGAAGGAGATCGTCGACGAGGAGGAGGGGGTCTGCCGCGACGGCATGCCCCGCGACGCCCCGGGCATGCGCCGACTGAAGGCGATGGGCTTTTCCGACCGGCGGCTCGCCGAGCTCGCGCTCAGGGGCGCGGGCATCAGGGGAACCGGGGTGAAGACCCGGGCGCGAAGCCACGGCCTGCTCCATGACGTCACGAAGATGCTGATCGGCGCCACCACCGAGGACGAGGTCAGGGCGCTCCGCCACAAGCTCGGGGTCCGTCCGGTGTTCAAGCGGATCGACACCTGCGCCGCCGAGTTCGAGGCGAAGACGCCCTATATGTATTCGACCTACGAGGCGCCGAGCTTCGGCGAGCCCGAGGACGAGAGCCAGCCTTCGGACCGGCGCAAGATCGTCATCCTCGGCGGCGGGCCGAACCGGATCGGGCAGGGGATCGAGTTCGATTATTGCTGCTGCCATGCCGCCTACGCGCTCGCCGAGGCCGGCTTCGAGACGATCATGATCAACTGCAACCCGGAGACCGTCTCGACCGATTACGACACGTCGGACCGCCTCTATTTCGAGCCTCTGACGGTCGAGGACGTGCTCGAGATCCTCCATGTCGAGAAGCAGCGCGGCGAATTGGTCGGGGTCATCGTCCAGTTCGGCGGCCAGACTCCCCTGAAGCTCGCCGCCGCGCTCGCGAAGGAGGGCATCCCGATCCTCGGCACCTCGCCCGACGCCATCGACCTCGCCGAGGATCGAGAGCGGTTCGCGGCCCTGGTCAACAGGCTTGGCCTCAGGCAGCCCGAGAACGGCATCGCCCGGTCCCGCGAGGAGGCGATCGCGGTGGCGGAGAGGATCGGCTATCCGGTGCTGACCCGGCCCTCCTACGTGCTCGGCGGCCGGGCGATGGAGATTGTCGACGGCCCCGCCCAGCTCGACGATTATATCGTCACCGCCGTCCAGGTCTCCGGCGACAGCCCGGTGCTCATCGACAAATATCTGCGCGACGCGATCGAGGTCGACGTCGACGCGATCTGCGACGGCCGCGACGTCGCCATCGCCGGGGTCATGCAGCATATCGAGGAAGCGGGAGTCCATTCGGGCGACAGCGCCTGCTCGCTTCCGCCCTACAGCCTCGAGCCGGCGATCGTCGCCGAGATCGAGCGCCCGACCCGAGCGCTCGCCCTCGCGCTCGGAGTTCACGGCCTGATGAACGTCCAGTTCGCGGTCAAGGACGGGCTCGTCTATCTGATCGAGGTCAATCCCCGCGCAAGCCGGACCGTCCCTTTCGTTGCCAAGACGCTCGGAACGCCGATCGCCAAGATCGCGGCCCGGGTGATGGCGGGGGAGCCGCTGATCGGCTTCCTGCCGCTCAACACCGGCATCGCCCATATCGCCGTCAAGGAGGCGGTTTTTCCGTTCGCGCGCTTCCCCGGGACCGATCCGGTCCTGTCACCGGAGATGAAGTCTACCGGCGAAGTGATGGGAATAGATGACGATTTTGCCAAGGCTTTCCTTAAATCGCAGCTCGGAAGCGGCCTCGAGCTGCCGCTTTCGGGCACCTTGTTCGTGTCGGTGAAGGACAGCGACAAGAATGCGATCACGGCGCCCGTCAGGGCCCTGTCCGAGCTTGGCTTCAAGGTGATCGCGACCAGCGGCACGGCCTCGTGGCTCGGCGGCGAGGGGATAAAGGTCGAGCGGGTCAACAAGGTCGCCCAGGGGCGCCCCCATATCGTCGACCGCATCAAGGACGGCGACGTCGCCATCATCTTCAACACCACCGAGGGCTGGCAGAGCCACAAGGATTCCGCTTCGATCCGGGCCTCGGCGCTGATGGCCAAGGTGCCCTACTTCACCACCGCGGCTTCGAGCGCGGCGGTGGTGAAGGCGATCGCGGTGCTCGGGGAGCACAGCCTTGAAGTGAAGTCGCTGCAGGACTATTATTCAGCCTCGCGAGCGTGATCCTGAACAACTGAACACGCAATCAGGGCGTCTTTCCCACCGGAAGGCGCCCGAAAGAGAGTTTTTGACGAAAGGTGAGTGGCAATGGCGACGGTCGACAAGATGCCGATGCTGGCCGAGGGCTATGAGAAGCTCCAGACCGAAGTGCGGCACCTCAAGACGGTGGAACGGCCGTCGGTGATCGAGGCGATCGAAGTGGCCCGCGGCCATGGCGATCTTTCCGAAAATGCCGAATATCACGCCGCCAAGGAGCGCCAGGGCCAGGTCGAGGCGCAGATCGCCGACATCGACGACCGGCTGAGCCGGGCGATGGTGATCGATCCGACGACCTTGTCGGGCGACAAGGTCGTGTTCGGGGCCACCGTCCATCTGCTCGACGAGGACGACAAGCCCGTCACCTACCAGATCGTCGGCCAGACCGAGGCGGACGCAAGGGTCGGCCGAATCTCCTACAATTCGCCGCTCGGCCGGGCCCTGATCGGCCGCACCATCGGCGAAGAGGTCGAGGTCACCACCCCGTCGGGCGACCGTTATTATTCGATCGAGAAGGTCGAGTTCATCTAGGCTCAAGGAGCGCCATGCGCCCGCCCGACGACCTGCGCGCCGCGCCGGTCACCCTCGCCATCGCCGCGGTCACCGCCGCCGCCTGGCTGATCGCCTGGGCTTTGGGCTGGCAGGAATCGGTGGCGCTCGCCGGCGGCTTCACGCCGGGCCATGTCGCCGCGCCGCCCGGGCCGGGCTGGCCGGTGCCGGTGCCGCTCACGCCGCTGACCGCGACCCTGGTCCATGCGGGCTTCGTCCACCTGCTCTTCAACCTGATCATGCTGGTCTTCTGCGGCCGGTCGGTGGAGCGGGTGCTGGGCGGGACCGGGATCCTCCTCCTCTACCTGGTCGGCGCTTATGCCGCGGCCGCGGCGGAATATCCCTTCCATCCGGATTCGACCGCGCCGATGGTGGGCGCGAGCGGGGCGATCTCGGCGCTGCTCGGCGCCTTCGCTCTGCTGTTCGGCCGGAACAAGGTGAAGGTCGCCAGTCCGGGCCTCGCCACCTTCCTCAACGCGCTCTGGCTTGCGGCGGCCTGGATCGTCCTCAACATCCTCATCGGCTTCACCTTCGAGACGAGCGGGCAGAGGATCGCCGTCGCCGCCCATATCGGCGGCTTCGTCGCCGGCCTGATCCTCGCCAAGCCGCTTCTGATCCTGAAATGGCGCGGCGCCTGAGCCTGATCCTCCCCGTGCACAGCACGGGGAGGGGGACCACACGAAGTGTGGTGGAGGGGTAGCTGGCGAAAGCCTGAGCGGTTACCCCTCCACCATGCTTCGCATGGTCCCCCTCCCCATCTTGCGATGGGTAGGATTTTTCAGCCCGCTTTCCGCCTGGCCGCGGGCGCGCAGGCATAGTCCCGGGCGAAGGCCGCCACCGCTTCCGCCGCCACCGGCCGGCTGATCCAATAGCCCTGGGCCTGGTCGCAGCCCATTTCGCGGAGCAGGTCGAGGCAGATCTCGTCCTCGACGCCCTCGGCGACGACGGCGAGGCCGAGCTCGTGGGCCATGGCGATGGTCGAGCGCACCAGGATCCGGTCGCGCGGGCCCGCCGCCATGGCGGCGATGAAGCTCCGGTCGATCTTGAGCTCGGTCGCCGGCATTTTCTGGAGGTAGGAGAGCGACGACTGGCCGGTGCCGTAATCGTCGATCGAGACCCCGACGCCGAGCTTGCGCCATCCCTCGAGCGCCACCGCCGCCGCCTCCGGATCGGCCATGGCGGCGGATTCGGTGACTTCGAGGGTGACCCGGCCGGCCGGAAAGCCGCTCGCCTGGAGAAGCTGCTCGAGCCGATGGAGGAAGGCGTGATCCTGAAGCAGGGTGGCGGAGATGTTGACGGCGATCCCGAGCTTGCGGCCGGCCGAGCTCCAGGCCGCCGCGTCGGCGAGGGCCTGGGCCATGACGTGGAGCGTGAGGTCGGCCGCCCGCCCGTGTTGCTCGACGAGCGGAATGAAGCTGTCCGGCGCCAGGGTGCCGCGCTCGGGATGGTCCCAGCGGACCAGGGCCTCGACGGCGTGGATCCGCCCGGTGCGAAGATCGAGCTTGGGCTGATAGGCGTTCCAGACCTCGCCCCCGGCGAGAGCGGAATCGAGCTCGGCGAGCAAGGAGACCCGCCAATTGGCCTGCTCCAGGTCGCTGGGCGTGAACAGCTGCCAGCGGTTGCCCCGCTCGGCGGCGTGAAGCGCGGCGAGGCCGGCGTCGGCGCAAAGCTGCCGAGCCGCCGAGCCGGCGCCGCGCGCCGCCCCGAAATGGGTTCGCACCTCGACGCTCCGGCCGGCCGCGAAGGGCGCGCGCATCACCGAATCGATGGCGGCGAAGCGATCGTCCAGCACGCCTTCCTCGGGCTCCACCCAGGCCAGCCCGGCTTCGTCGATCCGGTAGATTCGCTTTGCCGAGGCGGCGAAGGCGAGCCGCGCGGCGACGGCCCGGACGAGGTTCGAGCTTCCGTCGGGGCCGAGCGCGGAGAGCAGGTCGGCGAAGCCGTGGATTCGCGCGACGGCGATGGTCGCGGCCGGGATGGCGCGGCAGTCGCGCTCGAGCGCGGCGAGGTTGGCAAGGCCGGTCTTGAGATCGGCCAGGCTGGTCTCGCGGCGGCGCGAGGCCGCTCGGCCCGCCGCTCCGACCCCTGCCGCGACCGCCAGGGCGACCAGCGCCGGCGCGACCGGCGCGTCGGCGCCCAGCCACGTAGCTGCCGCCGGAAGGAGCAGGAGGGTGGCGAGACCGGCGGCGGCGAAGGCGCCGGCAAAA
>JBEVDE010000298.1:0-4951 GCA_040514175.1 Allosphingosinicella sp.
AGAGCATTGCGCCAAAAAGTGGGAACCGGTTTTTGGCAATCAGCGATGCGGCCATGAAAAACGCTGCATTGCGCCAAAAAGTGGGAACCGGTTTTTGGCAATCAGCGATGCGGCCACGAATAACGCTGCGTTGCGCCAGAAAGTGGGAACCGGGTTTTGGCATGGGCGATGCGGCACCAGGAATCCGGGGGAGCCGCGACTGTCGATATTCGAAGGCGCGGGGTGGCGCGCGCGGCATGCCGCTCTTAAGTGCGGACCGAACTGCTATGGAGACGACGCGATGTCCGACGAACTCAACACTCTGGTGCTCAACCTCGACAGCGGCGGCGACGTCGTCATCCGGCTTCGCCCCGACCTCGCGCCCGGCCATGTCGCCCGGATCAAGGAGCTGGTCGGCGAGGGTTTCTACGACAATGTCGTCTTCCACCGGGTCATCCCCGGCTTCATGGCGCAGGGCGGCGATCCGACCGGCACCGGCATGGGCGGATCGAAGAAGCCCGACCTCAGGGCCGAGTTCTCTGCAACGCCCCATGTCCGCGGCACCGCCTCGATGGCGCGCTCGCAGAATCCGAACAGCGCCAACAGCCAGTTCTTCATCTGCTTCGACGACGCCCGCTTCCTCGACAATCAATATACCGTCTGGGGCGAAGTGATCGAGGGCATGGAGCATGTCGACGCTTTGCCCCAGGGCGAGCCGCCCGCCCAACCGGGCAAGATCGTCAAAGCTTCCCTGAGGCCCTGACGGTGGCGCGGGGGGTCACGCTCGTCACCGGCGCCTCGGCGGGGCTCGGAGTCCATTTCGCCCGCCAGTGCCGCGCCCGCGGCGACGAGTTGGTGCTGGTCGCCCGCCGCAAGGACCGGCTCGACGCGCTGGCGGCGGAGCTCGGCGAGACCCATGTGATCGCCGCCGACCTCGGCGAACCCGGCGCTCCCGCGCGCCTGCTCGCCGAGGTGGCGTCGCTCGGCCTCGAGGTCGACACTCTGATCAACAATGCCGGCTTCGGCGCGGCCGGCCCCTTCGTCGACGCGCCGCCGGACCGGCTGCTCGAGATGATCGACCTCAACATCAGCGCCCTGACCGAGCTCTGCCGCCTCGCCCTGCCCGCCATGCTGGACCGCCGGCGCGGCTTCATCCTCAACGTCGCTTCGACCGCCGCCTTCCAGGCGGGCCCCTACAGCGCGGTCTATTACGCCACCAAGGCCTATGTCCTGTCGCTCAGCGAAGCCCTGCACGAGGAGTCGAAGGGCCGCGGCGTCCATGTCACCGCGCTCTGCCCCGGCCCGACCGCGACCGAATTCTTCGAGGTCGCGGGAAGCCCCGACGGCCGGCTCGCGAAGATGGCGACCGACCCGAAGGCCGTCGTCGCCGCCGGCCTCGCCGGGCTGGCGCGCAACAAGCCGATCGTCGTCCCCGGGCTGATGAACAAGATGACCTCGCAGGCGGGGCGGATATTGCCGCGCTCGGTGCTCCGCCGGGCGGTGGCGGCGCTCAAGGGCTGACCATCCTCCCCATCGCGGATGGGGAGGGGGACCATGCGAAGCATGGTGGAGGGGTAATCGCTCAGGCATGCTCCAGTTACCCCTCCACCACCCTTCGGGTGGTCCCCCTCCCGTCGCGACGCGACGGGGAGGATGATCAGGCCGCCTCCCTTCGCTCTTCCTTGAGCAGCCTGTCGAACAGCCAGTCGTGGAAGATGCGCACCGGCCGGCGCTTGAGCGCAGAGCGGCGGCAGGCGAACCAATAGGAATAGGGGCTCTCGACCTTGTGGTCGAACATCCGCACGAGCCGCTCGTCCCCCGAGCCGTAGAGATGGCTTTCCAGCATGAAGGCGACGCCGAGCCCCTGGGCGGCGGCGTCGAGGATGAGCTGGCCGGAATCGAAATGGTCGATCGCCGCCGGCTGCAGGTCCGGAAGACCGATCGAATCGCGCCAGTATGCGAAGGAATCGGGCATGTCGCGGTGGAGGAAGATGGTCGCTCCGGCGAGCTGGGCGGGCTCCCGGATCGACTCCTGAAGAGCGCGCGAGCCGATCGCGACGACGCAATTGCTGTCGATCCGCCGCGAATAGAGCGAGGGATCGACCTCGGTGGTGATGGCGATCGCGGCGTCGAGCCCCTCGTCGAGCCGGGCGACCCGGTTGGAGCCGGTGTCGATGTCGATATGAAAGTCGGGATGCAAGGCGCGCAGGTCCGGAAGCCTCGGCATCAGCCGCTGAGAGGCGAAGAGCGACGGCACGGCGAGCCTGAGCCGCATCACCTCGACGGTGCCCGTGGCCCGCTCCATCGCCAGCGCGAGGGCGTCGATCGCGGGGCCGATCTCGGCCATCAGCCGCTCGCCGTCAGGATTGAGGTGAACCGCCTGGTGGCGGCGCTCGAACAGGGGATGGCCGGTGAAGCGCTCGAGCGACTGGATCCGGCGCGAGAGCGCCGGCGAGGACAAAGACAAAGCCTCGGCGGCGGCCTTGACCGAACCGAGCCTGGCGACCTGCACGAAGGCCTCGATGGAGGTGAGTGGGGGCAGTCTGCGCATGAGGTCCTCTTGTGCGCTGCACCTAAGTTCGCAAGCGTAACAACGGCAGGAAACTCAGCAAATCACGATGCAACAATTGCATCTGTAGCATACTTGTTCGCACTTGCACAATGACTCGCCGAGGACGAGAAAGGGCGTGCCTTTCAGGCATCCTCTCCTAAAAAACTTTCAGGGTCGGTCCTTCGGGACCGGCCCTTTTTTTGGCTCAGGAACCGGACGCCTGCCCCTGGCCCGCCGGCCTGAACAGATGGGCCAGCCGCTCGTCGAACGCGCCGTCGCCCACGGCGATGATCTCCTCGGCTGTCATATTCTGCCGAAGCCCTTCGAAGCAGAAGACGGCCACGGTCTCGACATTGTACCCGTGCTCCGGGACGATGGCATAAGCCGCCATGGCCATCGGGAGATGGGCAACCGCGGCCTCGTGGCGCGTCAGCCAGCCTTTCTCGGCCATGAGTCCCCAGAGCCGGTCGTTGTCGCTGCCCGGCGCCGTCACCAGGACCGGAGGCTGATCCGCGCCGGCTCGAAACGCGCTCATGATGACGGACAGGTCCGCCAGGCTCATCCGAACCGCCGTCTCGACTATTTTTCGACCCGTGGGCATCCCCGCTCCTTTCCGGCTGAGCTAGAGCCCCCTCGCGACCATCCCGTTAACGCGCCGGGGGTCCGGCGGCGCAAACCGTCTTTTTTGCCCGCGGGAGGAACCTGCCGGGGTGGCAGGCCCGTTGTCCCTTCCTATCTGACTGCGAGAGCAGCGAAGGGACGAGCGAGACATGGCGGACGAGGAAAAGCAGCCGACGCGGCTGCAGGTGGCGACGATGCGGCCCGAGGACAGCGGCCGGGGCCTTGCCCGGTTGCCGCGGCGGCTGATGGCCCAGCTCGAGCTCGCCGAGGGCGACGTCATCGAGATCACCGGCAAGCGCTCGACCCCCGCCCGCGCGGTCGGCCCCTATAGCGAGGACGAGGGGCTCGACATCATCCGCCTCGACGGCCTCCAGCGCGCCAATGCCGAGATCGGCTCGGGTGATTTCGTCACCCTGCGCAAGGCCGAATCGAAGCCGGCGCAGCGCGTCGTCTTCGCGCCCGCGCAGAAGAATCTGCGGCTGCACGGCTCGGCCCAGGCGCTGAAGCGCAGCTTCGGGATGAAGCCGCTCACCGCCGGCGACGTCGTCGCCACCACCGGCCAGCAGCAGATCCAGCGCGGCGACATCCCGCCCGAATTGCGCCAGATGCTCAACGCCCCGGCCTACGCCCTGCAGGAGATCAGGCTCACGGTGGTCTCGACCGCGCCCAAGGGCATCGTCCATATCGACGCCAATACCGCGGTCGAGCTTCGCCCCGAATATGCCGAGGCGACCGAAACCCGGCGCGCCGACGTCACCTATGACGATCTCGGCGGGATCGGCGCCACCATCGACCAGCTCCGCGAGATGGTCGAGCTTCCGCTTCGCTATCCCGAGATATTCGAGCGGCTCGGGGTCGACCCGCCCAAGGGCGTCCTGCTCTACGGACCGCCCGGCACCGGGAAGACCCGGCTGGCGCGGGCGGTGGCGAACGAGAGCGACGCCACCTTCTTCCACATCGCCGGCCCCGAGATCATGGGCTCGGCTTATGGCGAGAGCGAGAAAAGGCTTCGCGAGGTGTTCGAGGCCGCGGCCAAGGCCTCTCCGGCGATCATCTTCATCGACGAGATCGATTCGATCGCGCCCAAGCGCGGCCAGGTCCAGGGCGAGACCGAGAAGCGTCTCGTCGCCCAATTGCTCACTTTGCTCGACGGCCTCGAGCCGCGCCAGAATCTCGTCGTCATCGCCGCCACCAACCGGCCCGAGGCGCTCGACGAGGCGCTTCGCCGCCCCGGCCGCTTCGACCGCGAGATCGTCATCGGCGTGCCCGACGAGGGCGGCCGCCGCGAGATTCTCGCCATCCATACCAGGGGCATGCCGCTCGGCGAGGACGTCGACGTCAAGGAGCTCGCCCGGCGCACCTTCGGCTTCGTCGGCGCCGATCTCGCCGCCCTGACCCGCGAGGCGGCGATCGAGGCGGTGCGGCGGATGATGCCGCAGATCAACCTCGACGAGGGCACCATCCCCCAGGAGGTGCTCGACAATCTCTCGGTCAAGGGCAGCGATTTCGAGGAGGCCCTGAAGCGGGTTCAGCCCTCCGCGATGCGCGAGGTGATGGTCCAGGCGCCGACCGTGCGCTGGGAGGATATCGGCGGGGTCGACGAAGCCCGCGAGCGGCTTCGCGAAGGCGTCGAGTTGCCGCTGAAGAGCCCCGAGGCGTTCAAGCGGATGGGCATCCGCCCGGCCAAGGGCTTCCTGCTCTACGGCCCGCCCGGCACCGGCAAGACCCTGCTCGCCAAGGCGACGGCGCGCGAGGCGGAGGCCAATTTCATCGCCACCAAATCGTCGGACCTGCTCTCCA
>JBEVDE010000359.1:0-5257 GCA_040514175.1 Allosphingosinicella sp.
GCGCGGCTATGGTCGCCCCGGATTGGGGGACGGAATGGCGGCAGTCGGCAGGATCGGGAACTCGGGCCGGATGGCGTCGCGCTGGCGCCGGCGGCGGATGTGCATCCTCGTCGCCGGCGCCCCGGCGCCCGCCGCCCTTCGCACCATCTCGGCGAGCGGCGCCTTCCTCGAGACCAACGCCCGGCCCGCCCTCGGCGACCCGGTCGAGCTTCGCCACCCGGACGCCGGGGCGATCGCGGCGACGGTGCGCGGCCTCGGGCCGGACGGAGTCGAGATCGCTTTCCCGCTGGGCGAGGCGTCGGTCGCCTTCGCCCTCGCCGCCATCGCCGCCGACATGACCCGCCCGTAATTGGTGCCAGGCACCAATTTCACCCTAATTGGTGTCAGACACCGAATTATAAGTCGTTGTCATCGCTCCCATTCGCTGCGCGCCCAGCCCTGGGCGTAGAGCAAGGCGGTGAGGTCGTTGTGGACGATGCTCGCGTCGGCGGCGGCGGCGGCGGCGGGTTTGGCGCGATAGGCGATGCCGAGGCCGGCCGCCTTCAGCATCGGCACGTCGTTGGCGCCGTCGCCGACCGCCAGGCTCTCGTCCAGGCGCAGGCCGCGCTCGGCGACGGCGTCGAGCAGGGCCAGCCTCTTGCCCTCGGCGCCCAGCACGGGCGAGGCGACCGTGCCGTCGAGCCTTCCCGCCGTTACACCCAGCCGGTTGGCGACGATCCGGTCGAAGCCGAGCTCGGCGCCGACCGGATCGGCGAAGCGGGTGAAGCCGCCCGAGACGAGGATTGTCCACGCCCCTTCCCGCTTCATCGTCCGCACCAGGGTGAGCGCGCCGGGGGTGAGCCGGACCCGTTCCGCGCGGCACCTCTCGATCGCGTCTTCCTCGAGCCCGGCGAGCAGCGCGACCCGCCCGGCAAGCGCCGCCTCGAAGCCGAGCTCGCCCTTCATCGCCCGCTCGGTCACCGCCGCCACCTCGGCCTTCACGCCGGCATAATCGGCGAGCTCGTCGATGCATTCGACCAGGATCATCGTCGAATCCATGTCGGCGACGAGCAGCCGGCGGCGCCGCGACGCCTCGCCCTGGACGACGACGTCGATGCCGGGGAGAAGGCCCTGGAGCGCCACCCGGGCCGGCGCGGGATCGGCCGAGAACAAGAGGTCGCAGGCCTTGTCGTCCTCGATCCAGCTTCGCGCCTCGGGCTCGATCCCGGCCGCGGCGAGAGCGTCGGCAGCCGCCGAAATATCGCCGCCCGCGAGGCGATCCTTTGCTATCAGGGTGGCGATGAACATGGCTTCCTCTTCGGACAGGCGGCTGGCGCTTATCGCGGGGCCGACCGCAAGCGGCAAGTCGGCGCTCGCGCTCGCGCTCGCCGAGGCGGCGGGCGGGGTCGTGATCAACGCCGACAGCGCCCAGGTTTATGCGGATCTGCGCATCATCTCGGCCCGGCCCACGCCCTCGGACGAAGCCCGGGCGCCGCATCGTCTCTACGGCCATCGCGATTCGGCGCAGCCCTGCTCCGCCGCCGGCTGGGCCGCCGAGGCGAAAGCCGCGATCGCCGAGGCGCGGTCGGCGGGGCGGCTGCCGATCCTGACGGGCGGCACCGGCCTCTACATCCGAACCCTGCTCGACGGCATCGCCCCGGTGCCCGAGATCGACCCGGCGATACGCGCGGCGGTCCGCTCGTTCAGCGTCCTGCATAATTATGCGGCGCTGGAGCTCGAGGATCCGGCCGCCGCGGCCCGGCTCCGGCCGTCGGACTCGACCCGGGTGGCGCGGGCGCTGGAAGTCGTCCGATCGACCGGACGGCCGCTCGCGGACTGGCAGAAGGAGCGCTCCGGCGGAATATCGGGCGAGGTCGAGCTGGTCCCGCTGGTGCTCCTTCCGCCGCGCGACTGGCTGGTCGAACGTTGCGACCGCCGTTTCGAGCAAATGATGTCGGAAGAAGGACTTGAAGAGGTTCGTTCACTTCTGGCGCGAGGATTGAACCCGATGCTGCCGGCGCTTCGGGCGATCGGGGTGCGCGAGATCGCCGCCTTCCTGAGCGGCGAGCTCACCCGGGCGGCGGCGCTCGCGGCGGGCCGGACCGCGACCCGCCAATATGCCAAGCGCCAATATACCTGGTTCTCCCGCCAGCCGCCGGCCGGATGGCCGCGCTTCGCCGGGCCGCTCGATTGCGGCGGCCTGGCAAATGCCCTAGCCGATCTCGATGCACGTCTATCGCGATGAGGATGCCGACCTCGCGCTGATCCGCGGCCGGCGGGTCGCGGTGATCGGCTACGGCAATCAGGGGCGCGCCCAGGCGCTCAACCTGCGCGACAGCGGCGTGTCCGTCACAATCGGCCTGCCCGAGGGATCGGCCAGCCGCAGCCGCGCCTCCAGCGACGGATTTGACGTCATGACGGCAGCGCAAGCCTCTGATAAAGCGGACCTGGTCGTGATGCTCGCGGCCGACGAGCTCCATTCGAAAATCTACTCCCAGGAGGTGGCGCCGAACCTTGGCGAGGGCGCGGCGCTGGCCTTCGCCCACGGCCTCAGCATCCGCTTCGCCCTGATCGAGCCGAGGCCCGACCTCGACGTCTTCCTCGTCGCCCCGAAGGGCCCCGGGACGGCGCTCCGGCGCGAATATGAGCAAGGCGGCGGGCTGATCGCTTTGTTCGCCGTCCACCAGGACTCGAGCGGCCGCGCCGAGGCGCTGGCTCTGGCCTATGGCGCCGCGATCGGAAGCGGCCGCGCCGGGATGCTGAGGACCAGCTTCGCCGAGGAATGCGAGGCCGATCTGTTCAACGAGCAGGCGGTCTTGTGGGGCGCCATCCCGGAGCTGATCCATGCCGGCTTCGAGACTTTGGTCGACGCCGGCTTTTCACCGGAAATCGCTTATTTCGAGTGCCTTACCGAGGTGAAGTTGATAGCTGATCTCATCTATGAGCGCGGCATAGCCGGGATGCGCGAGGCGATTTCCAACACCGCCGAGTTCGGCGCCCTGAAGGGCGGCACCCGCATCGTCACCGCCGACACGAGGACCGAGATGCGCCGAATCCTTCGCGAGGTGCGAAGCGGCGCCTTCGTCAGGGAGCTGATCGCCGACGCCGAGGCCGGCTATCCGCGCCTGAAAGCGAGCCGGGCCGAAGCGGCCGCCCATCCGATCGAGCCGATCGGGGCGCGCCTGAGAGCCTTGGCCGCGCCGCGCGGCGATGGCTGAGCGACGGACCGGGGAGGGCTACGGTAGAAGGGCCCGATTGACCCACGGCGGAGCTTGCGACTAACGGCTCGCCATGCTCGCAGCCTGGCACCGCCGATATCTCGACATCCTCGCGTCGGTCTACATCTACAACGAGCATCGCGGCTATTCGAGCATCGACCGGGTGCTGGACGCGGTGCGATCGCGCCACCCCGAGGCGCGGGGCTTCATCGCCGCGATCGAGAAGCACCGCCGCGACGAACGCCAGCATTACCTCATGTTCCGCCGCTATTTCGAGGACCAGGGGCGGATGCCCTATCGGGTCGACAAGACCTGCGGCCATATCGACCGGCTCATCCGGCTCACTTTCGGCTGCGGGATCGACGATCTCGACACTGAGGAGATCATCGCCAGCCCGGGCCTGTTCGCCAAATTGTGCCGGGTGGTCATGCTCACCGAGATGCGCGGCATGCGCCAGGTGGAGATATTGCTCAATTCGCCGCTGATGACCGCGGACAAAAGGCTGGTGAAGATCTTCAAGGTGATCGAGCGCGACGAGCCCAGCCACTGGCAGCCCTACGAGGCGTGGCTGGCGGCGAACGGCGGCGGCCGCCCGACCCGGCGGGAGAAAATCGCGGACTTCCTCGTTCACCGGACGTTGCTGATGGTGAAGCTGCCCGCTCTGTACCTCAATCCCCGCCTGCCGCGCCGCGCCGACTGGTACGACGCGGGCGAGGCGCAGCCGGTCCTGAACTGATGAACGCGCGCCCGAGGCCGGCCTGGCTGCCGCCGCCGGACGGGTCGCGCGACCGCCGGGTCGACGATCCGACCAACGTCTGGGTGGTCCATCTCGCCGGCCGGATGCTTCTGCCGCTGGCGCTCAGGGCGCAGATCCCGGCCAATGCGGTTTCGGTCGCCGGCTTCGTCACGGGCGCCGCGGCGGCGGCCTGCTTTCTCGGCTGGAGCGAGCCCGCGCTCGCCACCCTGGGCTTCCTGCTGTGCATCGTCTGGCTGATCTTCGACGGGCTCGACGGCATGGTCGCCCGAGCCACCGGCACCGCGAGCGCCCTCGGCCGCTTCCTCGACGGCGCCGTCGATCACGGCGTCTTCCTTCTGCTCTATCTGGCGATCGGAGCGACGATCGACACCCCCGAAGGCTGGATCACCGGCACCGTCGCCGGCCTCGTCCACGGCATCCAGTCGAACCTCTTCGAAAGCGAGCGCATCCGCTACCACCGCCGGCTTCGCGGCGATCCCGGCGGCGGGGCGCGCGCCCGCTCGCCTTACCGGCTGGCCCGGCTCTACGACCGGGTCGCGGGCTCGCTCGACCGCCTCGCCGGACGCTTCGACCAGGCGCTTGCGGCGGCGCCCGACCGCCGCGCCTTCGCCGCCGCTTATGCGCTCCAGGCGGCGCCGCCGCTCAGGCTGATGACCCTGCTCACCGCCAACAGCCGGGTGATCGCCCTCTACGCCGCCTGCCTGGCCGGCGACCCGAGACTGTTCTTCTGGTGGCAGCTCGGCCCGCTCACCCTGGTCGCCGCGGCGGGCATCCTCTGGCACCGCCGCATCGAAAAGCGACTTGCCGCGGCCACCTAGCGGTGGCTTAGCGCCGAACGATTCCAGGCCCTCATAATTCGGTGTCTGACACCGATTTTTCCGGATCGAAAAGCGGCTTGCCGACCCGACAAATTGGTGCCTGGCACCGAATTGCGGCGGCGGCACCGGATTATTTCGGGCCCGACTATTCTTCCTCCCGGCCCGTCGCCCGGTGCCATGCCCACAGCGCCAGAAGGCTCAACGGGAAGGCGAACAGGCCGATGAGCCAGGCTTCGTCGAACAGAAAATGGACGACGTTCTCGATCGTGCCGCAGGGGGAATCGAAGCAGATCCTTCGGTCCGAGGCGTAGAGGCTGTAGAGCAGCATCGTCAGGGCCGTCAGCCCGGCCGCCACGCCAAGGTCCTTACGGGTCATCCGGCTCCTCTCCGCTCGCTCCCGTCGACTTCAAGCCCTTGGGCAAGGGTGCCTGTACCGGGCCGGGAAAGGGGCGGGACTTCGACCCTGTCCGTCGAGCGGCCCAAGC
>JBEVDE010000369.1:0-14493 GCA_040514175.1 Allosphingosinicella sp.
GCTTGGGCCCCTCCTCTCCCGCGGAAAGCGGGAGAGGAGAAGCGCGACGAATTACTTCTTGCTGCCGAGCGTCAGCCCGCCGAAGCGCTTGTTGAAGCGGGCGACCTGGCCGCCGCTGTCGACCATCTTGCCGTGGCCGCCGGTCCAGGCCGGATGCACCTTCGGATCGATGTCGAGGGTCAAAGTGTCGCCCTCCTTGCCCCAGGTGGAGCGGGTGTCGAAGGTGGTGCCGTCGGTCATCTGCACCTTGATCATATGGTAATCGGGATGGGCGCCGTTCTTCATGTCGTTGATTTCCTTGAGATGTGGCTGGTTCCGACCAGCCTCGCGAAAGGTCGTGCGGCCCTGTACCCAATGCACCCTCATTTGACAAGGCGGCGCGCCGCCGCCTACGCCTTCCGCCAGCGAAGGTGCCCTTCACGCCGTACACGCGGCGGGGGAAGGGTGAAAAGGGAAGCCGGCGAAAATCCGGCGCTGTGCCCGCAACTGTGATCGGCCCGAGCCGATAGTCAGGAACCTGCCTTCGCCGTCGTCCGCACCCGGCCGGGACCAGCCGTCAGTGCGTGGCATCGCGGGGCGGCTCGTCCGCCCGCGATTCCTCCGAGACGACATCGATGTCGTTGCAACGGAGGTTCCCAAATGACTCTCATCCTGTTCCTCGCCGCCGCCGCGGCTCCCCCGCCGCCCGACGAGACCATCGTCGTCACCGCCTCGCCCGAGCCGGTCGAGGCGGCCAGCTCGTTCGTCTCACCGGTAGCGCTCGAGACGGAGGAGGCCAGCTTCCCCTGGGACGGACTGCCGATGATCGCGGACCTCCTGCGCCTGAGTCCGGGCGTCTCCGTCTCCGTCTCGGGTTCGCGCGGCAGCCAGACCCAGCTTCGAGTGCGCGGCGCCGAAGCCAATCATACCCTGCTCATCGTCGACGGAATCCGGTTCAACGATCCCGCGGCCGGCAACGAAGCCCGCTTCGAGCTCCTGACCAACGACGCCATCGACCGGATCGACATCCTGCGCGGACCGCAATCCGCCTTCTTCGGATCGGAAGCGGTCGGCGGGGTCGTCGAGGTGTACACGAACCGCGCCGACCGGGATCTCCGCGCCGACGCGCTCGCCGAATATGGGAGCCTCGACAGCGCCCGGTTGTCGGGCCGGGCCGCCGGGCGCACGGGCGGGCTGGAGATGGGCAGCGCCGCCTCATGGCAGGCGAGCGACGGAATCGACTCCTTCGGCTCGGGCGGCGACCGGGACGGCTTCGACAACCGGTCGGCGAGCTTCAAGGCGGTCCTGAAACCGGCGGCGGAGATCGAGCTTGGCGCGGTCGGCCACTGGATCGTTGCGAAGAGCGAATATGACGGGCTCGACCCGATCAGCTTCCGCCGCTCCGATACGCTCGACGAAACCCGTAACCGGATCGCCGCGGGCCGCCTGTGGGGCCGGATCGAACGCGGCGGCTGGACCGGAAAGGCCGATGCGAGCCTGCTCGGCAGCGCCAACCGCAACCGGCTCGGCGACGCCCCGCTGAACAGCACCTTCGGCCGCCGGTTCACCGCGAGCGGCCAGCTGTCGCGAAGCCTCGGCGTCCACAAGCTGACCGCCGCCCTCGACCACCAGGCCGAGCATTTCCGGGCGCGCGACCAAATCTTCCTCGGCGGCACCGACCAGGATCGCTCGCGCAGCCTGGTCGCCGCGACGGGTGAGTGGGAGGCGGGATGGAGCGAGCATTTCCTCACCGCCGTCGCGCTTCGCCACGACCGTTTCAGCGCCTTCGCGGACGCCACCAGTCTGAACGTCTTCGTCGAGGCCAGGCCGACGAAGGATTTGCGGCTGACGGGCGCCTATGCCGAGGGGATCGCGCAACCCACCTTCTACGACCTCTACGGCTTCTTTCCGGGCTCGTTCACCGGCAATCCGGCGCTTCGCCCCGAGCGGGCCGAGAATTGGCAATTGGGCGCGCGCTGGCGGGAACAAAAGCGCCTGTCCTTCGGACTCAACTTGTTCAGGGCCAGCCTCGAGGACGAGATCGTCGACGTCTTCGACCCCGTCACTTTCCGCTCGACCGCGGCCAACGCCACCGGGACGAGCCGCCGGCGGGGGATCGAGATCGACGCGGAGTGGCGTCTTGCGAAGGCGGCGAATTTCATGGTCAACTATACTTGGCTCGACGCCGAGGAGCGGCAGGTGGCGGGAGGCCTCAAGCTTCGGGAGGTGCGCCGGCCGAGGCACAGCTTCAATCTCATGGGCGAGGGCCGCTCCGGGCCGTTCAGCTGGGGAGCGACGCTCGCTTATGTCGGCAAACGCGGGGACACGGATTTCGACCTCTTCCCGGCGCTTCCCGTCACCCTGGACGATTATGTGCTGGCGTCGCTTCGGATCGCCTGGCGGATCTCGCCGCGGCTGGAGGCTTATGCGCGGGCCGAGAATGCGCTCGACGCCCGCTATCAGGATGTGGTCGGCTACCGGACCCCGGGGAGGACGGTCTATGCGGGCCTTCGCTTTCGCCTTCGCGATTAGCCTGGCGCTAGCCGGCAGGGCCGAGGCGGCGCCGGGCCGGGTCGCGTCCCTCAACCTGTGCACCGACGAGCTTTTGCTGATGCTCGGCGACCCGGCGCAGATCGTCTCGGTGACCCACCTTTCCCAGGAGCCGGCCGAAACGCCCCTCTGGCGCGAGGCCCGGCGCTACCGGCGCAACGACGGCAGCCTCGTTTCGGTCGTGGGGCTGAGGCCGGACCTCGTCCTGACCATGGGCGGAGGCGCCCGCGATCATGGCCGGATCGCCCAGCGGCTCGGGATCCGGATCCTCGATCTGCCTTATCCCCAATCGCTAGGGGATATCGAGCAGTCGGTCCGCTCGGTCGCGATCGCCCTCGGCCGGCCGGCCGCCGGCGGCGCCGTGCTGGCGCGCATGAACCGCCTGAAGCGGGGCCGGCCGGCCGGCCAGGCCGACACGATCTGGCTCGGCGGCGGCGGCCGGACGGTGGCGCAGGGAAGCCTCGCCGCGCAATGGATGGCGCTGGCGGGCTTTCGCCAGCGCGCCATGACCGGCGACCGGGTGTCGCTCGAGCATTTGCTGCTTCGCCCGCCGGCGGTGATCCTGCGCAGCGACTATCGCCAGGGCCAATATTCGGGCGAGCAGCGCTGGCTCTCCCATCCGCTGGCGCGCCGGGTCCGGGGCGCCCGCACCCTCGCCACCGACGGCCGGGTCTGGACCTGCATGGGTCCGCTCCTCGCCGCGGAGATCGAGCGGCTGAAGGCGGCGCAATCCAGCCGTCATCCCGGCGAAAGCCGGAACCCATGAACATGATGTCGAGAGATTTCGGCCGACGATGTTCCTGGATCCCGGGCCAGGCCCGGGATGACGGGCGGGGGTGCCGGTGAAGGCCCTCCCCTTCGCCCTGCTCGGCCTCTGCCTGCTCGCGGCCTTCGCCGCCTCGCTCGCCATGCCTTGGCCGCCGATCGCCGCCTTGCTCGGCGAGGACCGGCCGCTGGCGCTCGCCCTGCTCTGGGAGCTGCGGCTGCCGCGGGCGCTGCTCGCGCTCGCCTACGGCGCGATGCTCGGCGCCTCGGGCGCGGCGATCCAGGGCCTGTTCGCAAACCCGCTCGCCTCGCCCGACCTCACCGGAACGACCAGCGGCGCCGCGCTCGGAGCGGTCGTGACCGCTTATCTGCTCGGCTTTTCGGCGCCGCTCGCGCTCGCCTTCGGCGCGGTCGGCGGAGCGCTTGCGGCGCTGTTCCTGCTGCTGGCGCTGGCGGGACCGCGCGCGGAGACCGCCACCTTGCTCCTGGCGGGGCTGGCGATCAGCGCTCTCGCCGGAGCGCTCACCACCCTCGCCCTCGCCCTCGCCCCCTCCCCCTTCGCTTTCTACGACGCCTATGAATGGCTGATGGGCTCGCTCGTCGACCGGAGCCTCGATCAGGCCGCTTTCGCCGCCGTTCCGGCCCTCGTCGCCATAATGTTTCTGCTCCGGTTGAGGCGGCCGCTCGACAGCCTCACCCTCGGCGAGGAGGTGGCGCAGTCGTTCGGCCACGACGTGCGCCGGCTTCGAATCGAGATCGTCTGCCTCACCGCTTTCGGGGTCGGCGCCTGCGTCGCGATCTGCGGGGCGATCGGCTTCGTCGGGCTGGTCGCGCCGATCTTCGCGCGCCGGCTGACCGGCGGCCATCCCGGCCGGGCGATCGCTCCGGCGGCGCTGATCGGCGGACTGCTCCTGCTCGCGGCGGACCTCGTCGTTCGAAGCGCGCCGCTCGGCCGGACGTTGCCGATCGGGGTCGTCACCGCTTTGCTGGGAGCGCCCTTCTTCCTCTGGCTGGTCGCCCATATGCGCTGGCGGCTGGCGCGATGAGCCTTTTGCTCGAGGCCAGAGGCGCCGCCCTCGCGGGACGGCTCGCTCCGACCGATTTCACGGTCGAAGGGCCGGAGCTGGTATGCCTGATCGGTCCCAACGGCAGCGGCAAGACCAGCCTGCTCCACGCCCTCGCCCGCATCGGCGGGGCCTCGGGCGAGGTGAGGATCGGCGGACAGCGCCCGGAAGATCTGGCGCCGGCCGCGCGGCGCCGTCTCCTCTCCTTCCTCCCCGCCGGCCGCGAAATCGCCTGGCCGCTGTCGGCGCTCGACCTCGTCCGGCTCGGGGCGGACCCGGCCGAGGCCGAGGCCGCGATGGCCGCCCTCGATCTCGCGCCTTGGGCGGAGCGCCGGGTCGACCGGCTCTCGACCGGCGAGCGCAGCCGGGTGCTGATCGCCCGCGCGCTCGCGCCCAGGCCGCTTCTGCTCCTGCTCGACGAGCCGGTCGCCAATCTCGATCCGCTCTGGCAGCTCAGGCTGATGGAGCTCCTGCGCCGCGCCGTCGAAAGCGGCCAGGGCGCGGTGGTGGCGATGCACGACCTCGATCTGGCCGCGCGCTATGCGGACCGGCTGGTGCTGATGGAGGCGGGCGCCATCGTCGCCGACGGCGAGCCGCAGGCGATGCTGGGTTCGGAGCGGCTCGGCGAAGTGTTCGGAATCAAGCGGGCCGGCGGCGTCTGGACGCCCCGCGCCTAGTCGCTTGGCGGATCGGCGATCATCGCGGTGAAGTTGGTTTCGGCGGCGACCTTGCCGTCGATCAGGACCTTGCCGGCGAATTTGCAGACGCTGCCGCGGTCCTGGACGAGCTCGACCTCGATCCTCAGAAGCACTCCGGGCTCGACCGGGCGCCGGAACTTGGCGCTGTCGATCGCCATGAAATAGACGAGCTTGCCGGTGCCGGCGAGGCCGAGCGATTCGACCGCGAGCACGCCCGAAGCCTGCGCCATCGCCTCGACGAGGAGCACTCCGGGCATGATCGGCCGGCCCGGGAAATGACCCTGGAAGAAGGGCTCGTTGATCGTGACCGCCTTGATCGCGACGATCCGCCGCTTCGGAACCAGCTCCTCGATCCGGTCGATGAGCAGGAACGGATAGCGATGCGGCAGCGCCGCCATCACCCGCCTGATGTCGAGCGGGCCGATGGCGGCGTCTGCCGGGTCGGAGCTCACCGGCCCTGGGGCTGCGGCTGCGCCGGCTGCTGCGCCTGCGGCAGCGGCGTGACGCTGACCGAGGGCAGCGCCGCGTTGAGCGCGGTGAGGACGTCGTTGGTGACGTCGAGCGCGCCGGCGCGGGCCAGGGTCGCGTTGACGTCGAGCGCGATATTGGCCTGGCGGGCGGTCATCACCTGGGTGATCACCGGGTTGAGCCGGGCGTTGATCTGGCGAAGCACGTTCTGCTGGGTCGACTGGATGTTCTGCTCGAGCCGGGCGACTTCCTGCTGGGCGGAGGTCTGCTTCTGCTGGAACGCCTGCACCCGCGAGTTGAGCGCGGTCTCGGCGGCGGTGCGGGCCGCGCCGGTCTGGTTGCGAAGCGCCGATCCTGCCTGCTCGATCGACTGGGCTTCGGTCTGCAGAGGCTGGCCGAGCTGGGTGGCGCGGGTGCGGGCCGAGGTCACCATGCCCTGAAGCTGGGTCTGGGCCGCCTTGCACGCCGTGCAGTCGCGATAGATGCGGTCGGTGTCGACGACGACGATGACGGCGCCGGGGGTGCGCTGCGCCTGGGCGACGCCCGGAAGCGCGAGCGAAAGGGCGGCCATGGCCGCTCCGAAAGCGAGTTTGTTCATCAGAATGCGGTTCCTACGTTGAAAGTGATCAGCTTGGTGTCATCCCCGTCGGCACTTAAGAGCGCCTTGGCTATATCGATCCTGAACGGGCCGAAGGGCGAATTCCAATTGACCCCGAAGCCGACCGACAGGCGCGGCTTGGGGCTGTCGCCGACAAAGCGCTCGTTGAAGGCGGCAATGCCCGGAACGAGCGTCGTGCCCGCTCCGCAAGTGCCGCCTTCGGGACGGGGGGTGGAGACGCCGCTGGCGTCGAAGCAGCGGTCCACCGTCAGCGGGTCGCCGGGAAGGACCGGGTTCGTATCCGGATCCTTGATCCCCCACAGAGCGCCGACGTCGACGAATATGGAAGGCCGAAGCCCCATCTCGCGGATGCTCGAGCTCATCGGGATCTCGAGCTCGGCGCGGCCGACATAATAAGCCCGGCCGCCGATCGCGTCGTCGATGATCTGCTTGCGGTCGGTGACGGGATTGCCGTCCGCGTCGAACGGGATGCGCTGCACCCGGGGGCCAACGCCGCGAATGTCGAAGCCGCGGATCTGGGGCTCGCCCAGGAAGAAGCGGTCGGTGAGGCGGATCGGATCCTGGTCGGGGCCGGGGCTGTTCTCGAAGCTGTGGATATAGCCGCCCTCGATCGAGGTCGAGAAGATGAAGCCCTTGCCGACGTTCCAGAATTTGGCGGCGTTGGCCCGGGTGCGCAGATATTTGACGTCGCCGCCGAGGCCCGCGAAATCCTGGTTGATGGTGAAGCGCTGGCCGCGGGTCGGGCGCAGCCGGTTGTCGGTCGAATCGTAGAGCAGCGAATAGCCGATCGACGAGGTGGTGCGCTTGCCGATCGCCTGGCACAGATAGCGGCCCACCCTGAGCGGGTCGCAGGCGGCGGGGAGCGGCCCCGCGCCGTCCGGATCGGTGAAGAAGGTGGCCTGATCGAGCGTGACGTTGTCGAAGTTGAGGCCGTAGCGAAGGCCCAGCTGCATATATTCGGTGAGCGGCATACCGCCGCGAATCCCGCCGCCGGTGCTGACCTGCTTGTAGGTCGTGTTGCGGTTGTTGTTGACGAAGTTGAAGCTCGAATAGTCGCGCCGGAACAGGTCGAAACCGACCGCGAAGTTGCGATCGAACAGATAGGGCTCGGTGAAGCCCAGCTCGACCGATTTCGAGTAGCTGGAATAGTTGACCGAGGCGCGCAGGGTCTGCGCCATGCCGCGGAAGTTGCGCTGCTCGATCGACAGGTTGAGAAGGAAGCGCTCGAGGCTCGAGAAGCCGGCCGAGACCTGGAGCTGGCCGGTGGCCTTCTCCTCCAGCGCCGTCGACAGGATGACCCGGTCCGAGGCGGAGCCCTGGGTCTGCTCGATCTCGAGATTCTCCTGGAAGAAGCCGAGCGACTGGATGCGGTCGCGCGAGCGCTTCACCCTGACGGAGTTGAACGGATCGCCTTCGGCGATCCGGAACTCGCGGCGGATCACCTTGTCGCGGGTGAGCGTGTTGCCGCTGACGTCGATGCGCTCGACATAGACCCGCGGAGTCTCGGCGACGTTGAACGTCACCGACATCGTGCGGGCCTCCTTGTCGCGCCGGAACTCGGGCTGGACGTCGGCGAAGGCGTAGCCGAACAGGCCGGCGCTCTCGTTCAGAGAGGTGACCGTGTCCTCGACCAGCTTGGCGTTGTACCAGTCGCCGCCCTTCATCGGCAGCAGCCTGGTGAGCCCCTCGCCGCTGAAGTCGCGGATCGCGCTCTCGACCTTGACGTCGGCGAACTTGTAGCGCTCGCCTTCCTCGACGACGTAGGTGATGATGAAGTCGCGCCGGTCCGAGGTGAGCTCGGCGACGGCGGAAACGACCCGGAAATCGGCATAGCCGTGGGTCAGGTAGAACATCCTCAGCTTCTGCTGGTCGAAGGCGAGCCGGTCAGGATCGTAGACGTCGCCCGAACCGAGGAAGCTCAAGAGGCCGGTGCGCTTGGTCACCATCTCGCCGCGAAGCTCGCCGTCGCCGAACTTCTCGTTGCCGAGGATGTTGATCTGCCGGATGCCCGACTTGGGCCCCTCGCTTATCTCGTAGACGACGTCGACCCGATTCTGCTCGAGCTGGACGATCTTGGGCTCGACCGTGGCGGCGAACCGGCCCTGGCGGCGGTAGAGCTCGATGATCCGGGCGACGTCGGCGCGCGCCTTGGCGCGGCTGAAGATCTGGCGGGGCGCGAGCCGGATCTCGGGCGTGATCTTGTCGTCCTTTAGGCGCTTGTTGCCTTCGAGCACGATGCGGTTGACGACCGGGCTTTCGCGCACCTCGATGACGAGGTTGCCGCCATTGTCGCGGATCGCGACGTCGGCGAAGAGGTCGGTGGCGTAGAGGTCGCGAAGCGCCTCGTCGAGCCGCTCGCGGTCATAGGGCTCGCCGACGCGGAGCTTGACGTAGGAGACGACCGTGTCGGGCTCGAGCCGCTGGTTGCCGGTCACCGCGATCGAGCGGATCGCCGTCGCCTCGGGCTCGGGCGCCGGGGCCATGGTCACGGGCCTCAGCACCGGCCCTTCCTGGGCCTGGGCCGGAAGCGAGACTCCACCGAGGATGGTGCCGACGAGCAGGACAGAGCAAAGCCGCCGGCCGTTCGTAAATGAATTTTTGGGTGTCACGCGTCCCCGCCTTTAGACTGAACGGACGGCATGAGCGGCCGCCCTGTTTCCCTGTCGCCCCTGCCCTGCCCGATCATGCTCAGTCGATCAAGCCGCCAAGCTTCGACCACAGGCCAAAAGAGGCCAAATCGTTGAAGGTGACGAGGATCATAAGCGCAAGTAGGGCTGCCAAGCCGGTCCTGAACGCCCATTCCTGTGCCTCCGGCCGCAAGGGTTTCCGGCGGACGGCCTCGATCCCATAGAAGAACAGGTGGCCCCCGTCGAGCATCGGGATTGGCAACAGGTTGATGAATCCCAGATTAATTGAAATGACCGCGATGAACCACAGGAAGGCGAGCAGCCCCATGCTCGCCTGCTCGCCCGAGAATTTCGCGATCTTGAGCGGACCGCCCATTTCCTTGACCGAACGGCGGCCGGTGACGATCTGGCCCAGCCCCTTGACCGTGGTCGCGACGACGACCCAGCATTGCTGCACCGACGCGGCGACGGCGCCCGGGAGCGCCACCGGCGTCAGGACCTGGTCGGGCGCGCCGATGCCGAGCATGGTCCGGCGCTCCACGTTGCCGAAACTATCCTTCTGAACCACCGTCCGCGGGGTGACTTCGATACGGAACCGGCGGCCCGCCCGGTCGATCTCGAGGTCGAGCGGACCGCCGATCTTGAGCGCGACGATCGGCGGGATGTCCTCGAAGCGGTCGATCCCGTTGCCGTCGATGCTGACGATCCGGTCGCCCGTCCTGAGGCCCGCCGCCGGTGCGGGCGAGCCTTCGGCGAAGCCGCCGATCACGGGCGGGGTCTGGGGCACGCCATAAGTGGCGTTGAAGCCGGTCAGGATCAGGATGGCGGCGAGGAAATTGGTCATCGGACCGGCGAGAACGATGAGGAAGCGCTGCCAGACCGGCTTGGCCTGGAAGGTCCGGGCCCGCTCCTCCGCCGGCAGGGCCAGCCATTCGGGCGAGGGCTGGCCGGCCGGGTTCATGTCGCCGGCGAACTTGACGTAGCCGCCGAGCGGAAGCCAGGCGAGCTTCCAGCGCGTGCCCCGGGCGTCGGTCCACCCGGCGATTTCGCGGCCGAAGCCGATCGAGAAGGCTTCGGCTTTGACCCCGAACCAGCGACCGACGAAATAATGGCCGAGCTCGTGGACGAAGATCAGCGGGCCGATGACGAGCAGGAAGCTGAAAATCGTCCAGATGATGCTGGGATTGTCGCTCAACGCTTTACCCTTTTTACGATGGCTTCGGCCGCGCCGCGCGCTTCGCGGTCGACCTCGAGCACCTCCTCGACCGAGCCGGGCGCCGCCGGCGCATAGCATTGCAGAGTCTCGGAAGCGATGGAAGCGATGTCGAGAAAGCCGATCCTGCCGCCGAGGAAGGCCTCGACCGCGACTTCGTTGGCGGCGTTGAGCACGGCCGGCCTCGCGCCGCCGTCGCGAAGCGCCTGCCGCGCAAGCCCCAAAGCGGGAAAGCGCTCGGGGTCGGGCGCGACGAAGCCGAGCGTTCCCGTCTTGACCAGATCGAGCCGCTCGCACGGAGTCTCCATCCGCTCGGGCCAGGCGAGCGTATAGGCGATCGGGATGCGCATGTCGGGCGAGCCCAATTGGGCGAGGACCGAGCCGTCGACATATTCGACCAGGCTGTGGACCACCGATTGCGGGTGGATGACGATGTCGAACGCCTCGGCCGGCAGTGGGAAGAGGTGGAAGGCCTCGATCAGCTCCAGCCCCTTGTTCATCAAGGTGGCGCAATCGACGGAGATCTTGGCGCCCATCGACCAATTGGGATGGGCGATCGCCTCGCTCGGCGTGGCGGAGCGCATCTCCTCGAGGCTCTTGTCGCGGAACGGGCCGCCGCTGGCGGTGAGGATGATCCGCCGGACCGCTTCGGGCCGGGCGCGGTCGAAGCATTGGAAGATGGCGTTATGCTCGGAATCGACCGGAAGCAGGGCCGCGCCGCTGCTCCGGGCGGCCTCGATCATCAGATGCCCGGCCGAGACCAGGGCCTCCTTATTGGCCAGGGCGACGGTCCGGCCGCCGCGGATCGCGGCCATGGTCGGGCTGAGGCCGGCGGTGCCGACGATTGCCGCCATCGTCCAGTCCGCGCCGGCGCCGGCGGCTTCCATCACCGCCCCGTCGCCCGCCGCGGCTTTGGCGCCGCTACCGGCCAGGGCGGCTCGCAGCGGCTCGAGCAGGGACGGATCGGCGATCACCGCGAGGCCGGCGCCGACCCGCCGGGCGGCCTCGGCGAGCCCGTCGACGTCGCGGTGGGCGGTGACGGCGAGGACGTCGTAGCGCTCCTTGTTGCGCTCGATCAGGTCGAGCGTGGAACGTCCGACGGAGCCGGTGGCGCCGAGGATGGTGACGCTTCGCCGCTGGGTCACGCGAGGCTTGCGATCAGGACGAGCAAGGTGGCCAGGATGACGGGCAGAAGGCCGTCGAGCCGGTCGAGGACTCCGCCATGGCCGGGAAGAAGGGTGCCGCTGTCCTTGACCCCGAGCCGGCGCTTGACCCGGCTCTCATAGAGATCGCCGAGCTGGGCGAGCAGGCCCATCGGCGCCCCGAGCCAGAGGAAGTCGGGAAGCTCGGCGGCGATCCCGAAGAACCAGGCGGCGAGGCCGCCGACGACGGCCGCTCCGGCCATCCCGCCGATCAGTCCGGCCCAGGTCTTGTTGGGGCTGATCTTCGGCGCCAGCTTCGGGCCGCCGATCGAGCGGCCGGCGAAATAGGCGAAGATGTCGGTCGCCCAGGTCACCAGCATCAGCCAGAAGACGAGGTCGAAGCGCGCCCACTCGATGATCAGCAACGCGAAGGAGGGGATGCCGACGTAGAGCATCCCCCAGCCCAGGGCGGGGCGGCGGCTGGCGAGGGTCGCGACCAGCGCGGCCGCGGCGACGGCCGCGAAGCCGAGCCAGACTTGTCCGAAGCTGGCGAGGGTGATCGCCTCCGCCTCGTCGATGACGTCAATCTCGCCCACCGGGTAGAGATATTGGGCGGCGCCGAGCAGAGTCGCGGCGAGCAGGGCCGCGGCGAAATAGGAGTAGCCCCGCCTGAGCCGGTGCATGTCGCCCCATTCGAGGATCATCACCGCGGCGCCCGCGGCGACGAGCAGCCGGAACAGCCAGCCGCCGACGTAGATGGCGGTGCAGGCGATTGCGATCATCACCACGCCCGCGGCGAAACGGGTGAGGAGGTCCGACTGGGGCGCCGCCTGCTCGCTCATCGGCCGCCGAACCTGCGCTCGCGGCCGGCATAATCGGCGAGGGCGGCGCGAAGCGAATCGCCGTCGAAATCGGGCCAGAGGGTGTCGACGAACAGCAATTCGGCATAAGCCGACTGCCAGAGCAGGAAGTTGGAGAGGCGCTGCTCGCCCGAGGTTCGGATGAGCAGGTCGAGAGGGGGCAGCCCGGCCGTGTCGAGCGAGGCCTCGACCATCGCCTCGTCGATGTCGGCCGCGCCGATCTCGCCCGCCTCGACCCGCCGGGCGAGGCTTTGCGCCGCCCGGGCCAGCTCGGAGCGAGAGCCGTAATTGAGGGCGATCGCCAGGGTCATTCGCCGATTGCCGGCGGTGCGGTCCACGGCCTGATCGACCAGTTTCGCAACGTCGGGCTGGAAAGCCTTGTGATCGCCCAATATCTTGAGCCGGATTCCTTCCCGGTGGAGGGCTTCGAGCTCGCGCGTGATGTAGAAGCGCAAAAGCCCCATCAGATCGTTGATCTCGTCCTTCGGCCGGCTCCAATTCTCCGAGGAGAAGGCATAGAGGGTCAGGCATTCCACGCCCGCCTCGCCGGCGGCGCGAAGCACCTTGCGGGCCGATTCCGCGCCCTGGCGGTGGCCGGCGGCGCGCGGCAGGCCCCTCGCCTTCGCCCAGCGGCCGTTGCCGTCCATGATGATGGCGACGTGCCGGGGAACGCCCGGGCCGCCGCCGCCGGAGCTTGCCGGCGCCTGTCGGACAGAGCGGACGGTCACTGAGTCAGGATTTCCTTTTCCTTGGCCGAAGCCGCCGCATCGATCTCCTTGATCGTGTCGTCGGTGAACTTCTGGACCTCGGTGGCGAGGCGCTTGTGCTCGTCCTCGCTGATCTCGTGCTTCTTCTCGCCGGTCTTCAGCGCCTCCATGCCGTCGCGGCGGACGTTGCGGACGGCGATCCGGGCCTTTTCGGCATATTGGCTGGCGAGCTTGGCGAGCTCCTTGCGCCTTTCCTGGGTCAGATCGGGGATCGGAAGCCGGATCGTCGTCCCGTCGACGATCGGATTGATGCCGAGGCCGGCGTTGCGGATCGCCTTCTCGACCGGGGTGACGTTGGACCGGTCCCAGACCTGCACCGAAAGCATCCTCGGCTCGGGAGTCGACACCGTCGCCACCTGGTTGAGCGGCATGTTGGCGCCATAGACCTCGACCTGGATCGGATCGAGCAGCGAGGTCGAGGCGCGGCCGGTCCTCAGGCCGACCAGATCGTGCTTCAGAGCTTCGACCGCGCCATGCATTCGGCGCTGGATGTCGGCCTTGTCGTAAGCGGGCATGGTCTACTCCTCGTTCTGGACGATCGTCGCGGTTCCTTCGCCGCTCAGCACCCGGGCGAGATTGCCCTGCTCGCGGATGTTGAAGACGACGATGGGAATGTTGTTGTCGCGGCACAGAGCGACGGCGCTGGCGTCCATCACCTTCAGATCGTCGGCCAGCACCCGATTGAAGGGCAGGCTTGCGTAGCGCCTGGCATCCGCTTTCTGCTTCGGATCGGCGTCGTAAATGCCGTCGACGCTGGTGCCCTTGAACAGAGCGTCGCAGCCCATTTCGGCGGCGCGAAGGGCGGCTGCGGTGTCGGTGGTGAAATAGGGATTGCCGGTGCCGGCGGCGAAGATCACCACCCGGCCTTTCTCCATGTGGCGGAGCGCGCGGCGGCGGATGTAGGGCTCGGACACGGTCGCCATCGGGATGGCGGAGAGGACTCGGGTGTCGACCCCGATCTTCTCGAGCGCGTTCTGCATGGCGAGCGCATTCATCACCGTCGCCAGCATTCCCATGTAATCGGCGCTGGTGCGGTCGAAGCCCTTGGCGGCCGCGGCGAGGCCGCGGAAGATGTTGCCGCCGCCGACGACGAGGCAGAGCTCGTGGCCGGCCGCCCGGGCCTGGGCGATCTCGCCCGCCATGCGATCGGTGGTGCCGGGGTCGATGCCGAACTGGCCCTCCCCCATCAACGCCTCGCCCGACAGCTTCAGCAGGATCCGGTTGAAGCGCGGGCGCGGCATGGGGTTCGCTAATGTCCGATCGGCGGGAGGAACGGCGGGGTGGCGCACCTTAATAAGGGCGCGCCACCCTGCCAAGCAGGTTAGGCGTTGGCGGGCTCGGGCCTGCCGACTCCGGAAGCGGCGGCGACTTCGGCGGCGAAGTCGCTTTCCTTCTTCTCGATGCCCTCGCCGAGCTGGAAGCGGACGTAGGCGTTGAGCGCGATCGCGCTGCCCGTCTTCTTCGCCTCGGCGGCGATGACGTCCTCGATCTTCGTCTTGTTGTCGATGACGAAGAGCTGGCTCATCAGCGCATTTTCCTTGCGGAACTTGGCCATGGCGCCCTCGACCATCTTGGCGACGATATCGGCGGGCTTGCCGCTCTCGGCCGCCTTTTCGGACGCGATGGCGCGCTCGCGCTCGATCAGCGAAGGATCGAGATCCTCGCCGCGAAGCGCGAGCGGGTTGGCGGCGGCGATGTGCATGGCGAGCTGCTTGCCGAGCGTGGCCAGGGCTTCCTTGTC
>JBEVDE010000411.1:0-3317 GCA_040514175.1 Allosphingosinicella sp.
GCGGATCACCGGCGCGATGATCGCTTTGGTCGTGACGATGAAGGGTCTTCCGCTCGCTTATTCGAAGGACATGCAGGACGACAAACCGCCGGTCTTCGAGGCGCACGATCTGCTGACCCTGTCGCTCCAGGCGCTGGCCGGAATGGTCGAGGCGTCCGAGTTCAACCTCGAGCGGATGCGCGGGACCGCCGCGGCCGGCTTCTCGACCGCGACCGACCTCGCCGACTGGCTGGTCCGCGCCGGCGGCCTGCCGTTCCGCGAGGCGCACCATGTCGTCGGCCGGGTGGTGCGGCTTGCCGAGGAGCTGGTGATCTGGGCGAGCCAGCCGTTCGGCTTCGTCATCCTCCCCGATGCCTTCTCGACCGGCTCGTCGATCATGCCCCAGAAGCGCAATCCGGACGCGGCCGAGCTCGTCCGTGGCCATAGCGGCCGCATATCCGGGGCGATGATTGCCCTGGTGATGACGATGAAGGGGCTGCCGCTCGCTTATTCGAAGGACATGCAGGACGACAAGCCGCCGGTCTTCGAGGCGCACGATCTGCTCATGCTGTCGCTTCAGGCCCTCGCCGCCATGGTCGAGGCGACGGACTTCCGGGCGGATCGCATGCGCGCCGCCGCCGAGACCGGCTTCGCCACCGCCACCGACCTCGCCGACTGGTTGGTGCGCGAGGCGGGCGTGCCGTTCCGCGAGGCGCATCATATCGTCGGGCGGGCGGTGCAGGCGGCCGAGGGGGCGGGGGTGGGGCTCGCGGAGCTGGAGCTCGGGGCTCTGCAAGGGATAGATCCGAGGATCGACGAGCGGGTTTACGGCGTTCTCACCGTCGACGCCTCGGTCAGGAGCCGCACCAGCTACGGCGGCACCGCGCCGGAGCGGGTGAGGGAGCAGATCGGGAAGGCGAAGAGGGCGCTCGAGCCCTAACACCCTCTCCCTGTAGGGGAGAGGAGGGGCCCACCGCGAAGCGGTGGGAGGTGAGGGCCTGTTGATTCGATGCGACAGGCCCTCACCCTCCCGCTTCGCGGGCCCCTCCCTCTCCCCTACAGGGAGAGGGGATTAAAGCGGCACCAGCCTCGACAGGGTCTGGCCGCTCGGCATCAGCAGATATTGGGTCGCCTTGGTCCGGATGAAGTCGGGCAGGCCCGTCACCGTCCCGCCGCCCGCCGGGCCCTTTGGGATTCGGAACTCCCGGGTCGCGCCTGGGATCGCGCGGTTGCCGATCAAGGCGTCCTGGTCGCGGCCGTGGGCGGGGAAGGCGTCGCTGAAATTGTTGCGCTGGCCCCAGGCGGCGAGGCGCATGAACTGCTCGCGGATCGAGGCGCAGACGAAGATGCCGAGGATGCCGCGGTCGACCCCGTCGTCCCTGTCGCCCTGGAGCTCGGGCCCGTAGGGCATCCCGCGCCGGACGATCTGCGGAACTCCGGTGGTCACCGCCATGCCCGACAATAACTGGTCGCGCGGGTTCATCACCCGGACGTGGGACGAAACCGGGCAGGCGAGGCCCTGAAGGTCCTCGGCGAAGGCGAAGCCCTCCTCGCATCTGTCCGGCGCCGGAGCGTCGGGCGAGAGGCAGAGCGGCGTTCCGTCGCGCCACCGTCCCATGATCTTGGCGGCGAGCCGCTCGCGCGCCTCGGCCGGCGGCAGGGCGGGGAAGAGGGGCGGCGCCTTCTCGGTGAGGAAGCGCTCGAAGGTGGCGACGTCCTGGTAGATCCAGCGGAACACCAGATAGGAGGAATCGCGCATGAAGGTGGCGGCCGGGTCGCGGGCCGGGGCGCAGGGAAACCGGTCGTCATAATGGCCGATGACGACCGACCTGTGGTCGACCGGCCGCTCGGGGCTGGGAACGCCGTCCCAGGCGACCTTGCCGTTGGAGAGGCCGTCGACATAGCCGAAATGGAGCCGGGCGCCCTTGCCGGACGGCCCGAAGCCGAGGAACGCCCCGTCGAGCCGGCCGCCCGACGCGCGCGGGATCTTCTCGACGAGGCCGGCCGCGGCGGCTTCCTCCAAAATCTCCGCGGTCGCGGTCGCCAGCTGCTGCTCTGCGACCGCGTGGATATGGACGAAGCAGCTCACCTCCTCGCCCCTGAATCTACCCTCCCACCAGTTCGACGGAGCGCTGGCGCCGATGTCGCCGATCCGCTCCGCGTCGGGCGGCGAGCGGAAGGTGCTTTCGAGCCTGGCGTAGACATCGGGCTCGAGCAGCTGCGCCATCGCCCCGGCGGCGAAGCTGATGTTGGCGACCCAGCCGTGCGCCGTCGTCGGCTTGTTGGTGCCGAACAGGAGGAGCGGGCGGATCTCGCCCACGAAGCGCCGGAGCGAGGCGGCGTCGGGCGCCGAGAAGATGAGGTGCCGGACGAGCCGGTAGCCGGCGATATTGCCGAGCACCATTCCCTGGAGATCGTTGCTGTCGACCGGCATGGCCTGTCCTCCTTCATTCCTCCCCAGGATTTCCGGGGGAGGGGGACCAGCCGAAGGCTGGTGGAAGGGTCCTCCGAACACCGCAGAACCCCTCCACCGCGCTTCGCGCGGTCCCCCTCCCCGGCCAATGCCGGGGAGGAATTAGATCAGCCCTCGCTCGGCGCGCCCCCCGCGGCCGCCGTGAACGCCGCGGCCGCCGCGGTGAAGGCGGCGGCGGCGGCATGGAGCGCCGCGGCGTTGCCGCCGCCGCCCGCGGCCGGACCAGGAGCCGGAGAAGCGTGGCCGCCCGCCGGATTTTCGCTTTCGCCGCTGCCCGCCAGCGACTGCTCGACCTCGCGGACCGTCTTGGGGAAATAGCTGAACAGCCAGCCCTGCTCCTCGCGCCCGTCCGCGTCCCGGCCGAGCGCCTTGACGTTGAGATGCTTGGAGGCCTGGAAAAAAGTATCCTGGTCGTTCAGTTCATCCCAGGGCGGAGCGCCTTCCGCGAGCTCGAAGATCGGCTTGAAGACGTGCGGCAGCTCGCGCCGGAAGAATTCCGTATATTCCTCGGGATCGCCGTCGAACTCGGTGATCACCTGCAGGAACCGGTCGTGGATGACGAGCACCCGGGCGAAATGGACGATCTTGGACTTGCGCAGCGCCCGGTCGATCTCGGGCTGGATATGGTCGGCGAACACTTCCTTCAGCTTCTGAAGCTTCGCCAGCGATTCCGGATCCTGCTTCAGCGGCACGGTCATGTTCAAGGCGGTGATCATAGGACGCTCCTTCTCTCGCCATACGCAATGGCCGGGCGTCTCGGGATCGAACAAATCCCTGCGCCCGGTCCGCGCTGGCCTGTGATTTGCCGGTTCCCACGGGAGGCCGGGTGCACCACGCCCCCACGCCGGGCAAAGTCCCACCGGCA
>JBEVDE010000027.1:0-3252 GCA_040514175.1 Allosphingosinicella sp.
TCGGCCATGTCGCGGACGCCGTGACGGCCGTTGGCGCAGAAGAATTCGAGGCCGAGCTTGATTCCGCCGACATGGTTCCGGACCCGGGTCGCGATCGCCTTGGCCCGCTCGAGGTCGGGCGTGTCGATCGCGAAGAAGATCGGGCTCCTCATGCCGTTGGCCAGACCTTGCTGTCGGTGGCGACCCGCTCGCCCTCGCCATTGTCGACGGCGACCGGAACGGGCGCGGCGGGAGCGACGCTGACCTGGCGCTCGGCCGGCTCGAGCCGGCGCCTCAGGCCCCACAGCCGGGTCCGGTAGAGGATGAAAGTCGGAACGAAGCCGAGCAGAAAGGCGGCGAGGACGAGGATGGGCAATTTGACGTCCGCTTCGAGCCCGCCCCAGAGCTTCAGGGTGACGGCGTTCCAATTCGCCTTGGCGAAGAGGACGAGGACCACGGTCAGAGCGATCCAGAAGAGGGTTTTCAGGAACTGCATTCGCGCCCTCCGAGCTTCGCTTCCGCTGTATGTCCGAGCGAGCAGCGGCGCAATGGACTCAAATCCTCCCCATCGCCAGATGGGGAGGGGGACCAGGCGGAGCCTGGTGGAGGGGTATATGGCGCAGTCTTTCGCCAGCTACCCCTCCACCACACTTCGTGTGGTCCCCCTCCCCGAGCAAGCTCGGGGAGGATTCAGGGACCCACCTCTCGCTCGATCGCGTCGAACAAGGGCTGGATCTCGCGAAGCCGGGGCCGTTCCTCGGCGAGGATGGCGCGGAAGGCTTCGCGCTTGAGCCGTTCGGTCAGCCCTTCGGGAAGGCTCATCCCCTCCGGAAGGGTGGAGACGGTGATGTCGACGAGCCGGTCGGCGCCGTGCAGCCGGCCCCACAGATAGTCGTTCTCGCGATAGGCGCGGCTGAAGAAGGCGCCGAAGCTGTTGAACTGGACGCCCTTCAGCGTGGCGGCGACCCCGCCGGTCCGGATCGCCTTCGCATCCTCGGGCGAGATCCGGTCGACCTTGACCTCGTCATATTCGTCCAGCCCCTCGCCCTGGAGGAGCGGCAGGGTGGCGATGTCGTAGAAGGGGAAGCCGAGATAGGAGAGGATCAAAATCCGCCGCTCGGGCTTGGGGAATGCGGCGAGCGCGGCGGTGAGACGGGCGTCGGCTTCGTCGTCGGCGGGCTTCAGCGCCAGGGCGGCGTCGAGCGCGTCGAGCGCGGCGGCCGGATCCTCCTCGACCTCGCGATAGACGTCCGCGCCGGAGTCGGCGGGCTCCTGCGAATAGCGTCCGATGAGCCGGTAGATTTCGCCGCGGGCGGCGGCGATCGCGTCGCGCGGCGGGTCCGGCTGCTGCTCGATCTGGCCGAGCCGGCGGACGAGGAAGCGAAGCCGCCGGATGCGGAAGGCGGCGTCGAAGCTCCTCAGGAACAGGACGACTTCGGGCCGGGCTCCCGCCTTCGTCATCGAATCCTCGTCGGCGAGGCCGAGCCGCCTGACTTCGCTCCAAAGCGCCTGGCGGACCCGCTCGTAACGGCCGCGATCGCCGCCGCCGCCGAGCCTGAAGATCCGCTCCGCCGAGTCCTCCGCGACGCCGGCGAGCTTGAAATGGCCGTAGGCGGCATAAGCGTAGCCGGCCTCGCGCGCGGCGACATTCTGCGCCCGGGCGCGCCAGGCGGCGAGCCTTTTCGCCGTCGGGCTCGACAGGAAGATGGTCGAGCCGAATGCCCGCTCGATCGCCGCCTCCACCTCGGGCCGCATCGCCTCGACGATTCGGCGAAGCCGGCGGATGGTCGAGGAGCGCTGGTCGATCGCCTCGAGATTGTCGCGGATCGGCTGCTCTCGCGGGATGTCCGACAGGGCCCCGAAGATGGTCGCGAAGAAGCCGGGCGCCTCGTCATTGTCGCTCGCCGCGAGGCGCACCGAGCGGACTCCGGGCTTGGGATCGATATAGACGAAGCGGCGGTCGACCTCGCGGTGGGCCGGGCGATTCTGGAGCGCCTTGATCGCCGGCCGGAAAGGCGCGTTGGCGAGCACGGAGCCGTCGATCAGGACCGCCGACTCCGCCGTTCCGAGCGCCGACTGGCGGGGCAGGGCGCGGGTGAGGAAGTCGCCACGGCCGGGCCAGGCGGCGCCGCGCTCGGCCAGCACCGAGTCGAGCTCGGCGACCTGGAAGGGCGGGAAGGCGCCGGGGAAGCTCGCCGTCGCGCGGGCCGCGAAGGTGAGCTCGGCGGCGTCGGCCAGCGGCCCCGGCCCGGCCCGCCGGAAGGAGAGGATCAACCGATGCTCCTGCTCGATCACCTCGCTCGGCGAATTCAATCGAAGCTGCTCGGAATAGCCGTAAAAGTCCGTGACGGTGACGAACAGGTCTAGCGGATGGTAGCTCGGCAGGAGCGGGGGGCCCTCCGGACCCGTGGCCATGGCGTCGAACGCCCCGAGCAGAAGCCGGGTGAAGCCGGGGCCGCTGAACGGCGGGGCGAACCAGCGGGCTCGGACGAAATTGGCGAGCTTGCCGCGAATCTCCTCGCGATGCTCGGCCTCGACCGTCTTCTCGAGCGCGCCCCGGCGCGACGACCAGGCCCAGGCGAGCGGCACCGCCGCCGTCTTGGCGAGCCGGGAGAAGCGACTCATCGCCGGGTCGATCAGCCGGTCGACGTCGGCGGTCTCGAGCCAGAGCTCGGTCAACGGCTCCAGCGAGCGGCCGCTGGCGATCGCTTCGGCGAGGAAGACGGCGTTGATCCCGCCCGCGCTCGCGCCGGCGAGGATGTCGACCAGCACCCGCACGTCGAGTTCGCATTCGCGCGCGATCGTCTCGATCAGCCGGCGATAGACGGTCTCGCTGCCGGGCTCGGCCGACTCGCCGGAGTGGAAGGCGCGGCTGGCTCGGGCGAGGCGCCACACCTCCTTGGTGATGCCGTGCATGTAAACGGCGAGGCTGATTCCGCCGTAGCAGATCAGGGCCAGCCGTAATTCCTTCTCACGCACGAGGTGAATCGTGGCAGGGGAGCGACGAGTTGTCGAGTTCCCACGGTTCATCCCGGATTCCCTGCACGCCGCCGTAACGACCGGGACTCCTCCATTTTTGCGGCCTAGCCCGACTTCCATCGGAAGCTGAGGGGCTTTTCAGGCATATGTTGATTACGCGTTCGAACCGCCGCGGCGGCCATACCGTGCTGATGGTGGCTCTGGCCGGACTGATCAGCTCGGTGCCGGTCCAGGCCGCGGAGGCTCCGGCCGGCGAGCGGATCGAAAGCCTCGGCGAAACCGTCGCTTCCCTCG
>JBEVDE010000074.1:0-3169 GCA_040514175.1 Allosphingosinicella sp.
GTCGACCTGATCCACGAGCATGCCGAGGACGCGCGGACGATGGTTCGACTGATCCGGAGCCGTCGCGAGGGTGTCGCGCGCCTGCGCAGGAAAAGCCGCCTGCCTCTGGCGACCCTCCTGGTCGCTTGTCGGCGCCTCCTGTCGAGACACGCCCACATTCTAGTTCTGCAGGGCCGGTCCGGTGAGGCGCTCGAATGGTTCGGGCTGGCGCTGGAGATCGACGCGCTTCGGCACAAGACCGCGCTGAACTCGCAGCAGGCCCTTTTTCCCGAGCACGCGACTCAACTCTCTGGCGAAGCGGGCCGGGTCTATTGCTGCATGCTGATGCACGGCCACGGCGGCGGCGATCTGACAGAGGTCGCTCGCCACATCGACGACAACATTCAAAAGGAGTCCCGCCTGCAGCGCTACTACGGGCAAATCGACTGGCTGGTGCTCAGAGCCTCGCTCGAACGCTTGCAGAATGACAGCGCCGCCGCAGCGAGAACGCTCAAGGAAGCGGAGAAGGTGCGCATCCGGCACGGCGTGACGGTCTCGTTCCAGTCCAGGGTCATCGTTTGGGTCGAGAGAGAGCGGCAGCGTATCAGAGGCAAGGGATGGCGAGGCTCGTCACCCAAGCTGGAGTGGCTGTACAAGATCGCCTCCGGCTCGGACCACGCCCTTCTCGCCTGCGACGTCGCGCTCATGCTCGCGGAGAGCGCTCCCTCCCCCGAGATCCGGCATTATTGGCTGACGAGGGCCGACAGGATCGTCGGCCAGGGTTACGGCTTCAGGACGATCGACCTGAGGCGTATCGAGGCGAACGGGCCGTTCGCCGATCTCCTCTAACCCCAAGAGATCGAGGCTCAAGGGCTCGGCCACCAACTCATAGGCGGCTATTTCGAGGGTTGGAGCACCGCTCCGGCATCGGCTTGGACCGTGCCCCGTGGCGGAGAGGGAGGGATTCGAACCCTCGGAACGCTTACGCGCTCAACGGTTTTCGAGACCGCCCCGATCGACCACTCCGGCACCTCTCCGCATTGGGATTGGACCCCAGCGCGAAGCGGGGGCCGGTCGACAGGCGGGGCGCTTAGCCCAAGCGTTCCGGCTTGCCAAGGTGTCGGGTCCCCTCACCTCGCTTGCCTGCCGCCCGCCAAGCCCTACATAAGGAGGGCGATGGAACCGACCGACAAATTTTTCGCCGGCAATGCCGCCGCCGCGCCGCTGGCGCCGCCGGTCGCGCACGCCCGCTTCGCCATCGGCGAGGTGGTCAGGCACAGGTTGTTCGATTTCCGCGGGGTCATCTTCGACGTCGACCCGGTCTTCGCCAACAGCGAGGAATGGTATGAGGCGATTCCCGAGGACATAAGGCCGCCCAAGGACCAGCCTTTCTACCATCTCCTCGCCGAGAATGGGGAATCCTCCTACACCGCCTACGTCAGCCAGCAGAATCTGCTCGCCGACGACAGCGACGAGCCGGTCGACCATCCCGCCATCTCCGGCCTGTTCGATACCGTCTCCAAGGGCCGCTACCGGCTGAAAAGGCTCGATCGCCACTGACGGCTTCGCCGTCATCCCGGCGAAGGCCGGGATCCCGGCGGGTGAAGGGCGGCAGCGTCCATTCTCGCTGGGACCCCAGCCTTCGCTGGGGTGACGATCCGGTTGACACTCCGGGCCGCCTTCGGTAGCAGCCCGGTTTCCCGCGCGGGGGTTCGGCCGCAGCCGACGATTTGCGCGGAAACAGCTTTAGAAGATTTGGAAAAAGCCATGTTCGCAGTCGTGCGCACGGGCGGCAAGCAGTATCGCGTCGCCGCCGGAGACAAGATCGTCGTCGAGAAGCTCGCCGGAGAGGCGGGAGACACCGTAAAGCTGGACGACGTCCTGCTCGCCGGCGAGGGCGCGGACCTCAAGTCGACCGACGGCCTCACCGTCTCGGCCGAGATCATCGCCCAGGCCAAGGCCGACAAGGTCATCGTCTTCAAGAAGCGCCGCCGGCACAATTACCGCCGCAAGAAGGGCCACCGCCAGCAGCACACGATCCTGAGGATCCTGAGCATCGGCGACCATAAGGCCGAGAAGCCGAAGAAGGCGAAGGCCGAGAAGCCCGCAGCCGAGACGGAAGAGGCCTTCCCGACCGCGGTCAACAGCCAGGTCGACGGAGTGACCGATACCCCGGCCGCCGAGGCCCCGAAGAAGGCCAAGGCGAAGAAAGCGGAGGCTCCGGCCGCCGCCGAAGCCCAGCCCCAGGCGCCGCTCAAGGTCACCGGCGCCGAGAGCGAGCAGGTCGACGCCCCGGCCAAGGCCAAGAAAAAGGCTTCCCCAAAGAAGCCCGCCGCTGATAAGAACGCGTAAACCCTAAACAGATTAGAGCTCAGTCATGGCACATAAGAAAGCAGGCGGATCCTCACGCAACGGTCGCGACAGCGCGGGCCGGCGTCTGGGAGTCAAGAAGTTCGGCGGCGAAACCGTGCTTGCCGGCAACATCATCGTGCGGCAGCGCGGGACCCGCTGGTACCCGGGCACGAACGTCGGCATCGGCAAGGACCATACCCTCTTTGCGCTTACCGACGGCCGGGTCTCGTTTCGCGACGGGAAGCTCGGCCGCAAGTTCGTCTGCGTCGACATGCCGCAAGCGGCCGAAGCAGCGAAATAGGGACGCGCCGAGGAAGGGCCGTCCCCAGGAGGGGCGGCTCCAGGTCTCAATAGAGAACCGAAATCGAGGGAGAGGAGCCGCCGGGTTTCTCTCCTTTTTTCGTGTCTCCCTCGAAACGGTCGCCCAAGCGTCACCCCTCGCGGGTGACGGGCCGGCGGCGGCAAGGGAGGACGAGACGATGTTCGTGAGGACGGAAAGACTGTTGCTGCGGCCCGGCTGGAGCCAGGACGCCCCTGCCCTGTTCGAGGCGATCGGAGACGAGCGCATCGTCCGCAACCTCGCCACCGCGCCCTGGCCCTACCGGCCGGACGACGCCGAGGCCTGGCTCGCGACCGAGCGCAAGGCCTCCGAGCCGTCGCTGCTCATCCATCGCCACACCGGCGCCGCGCCCGAGCTGATCGGAGCGATCGGCTTCGGCCGCCGCCCGAGCGGCGAGATGGAGTTCGGCTATTGGATCGCGAGGGCCCATTGGGGCCGGGGCTATGCCACCGAGGCCGGACGGGCGGTGCTCGAGGCGGCGCGCCACAGCCTTCGCCT
>JBEVDE010000440.1:0-7181 GCA_040514175.1 Allosphingosinicella sp.
GCGACCGGCAGGCGCTTGTCGAGGGTCAGTGCGGCCCCCCGCGCCATTCCGAAACGCCCGCTCAGGGCCTTCGCGGCGGTCAGGACGATATTGTCCTCGCCCTCCAGGCTTGCGGCGAACGGTCCCGTCACCCGCAGGCCGATCCCGTCCCCCGCGGCGACGCTCATCCTGTCGCCATCCTCGGCGAAGGCGAAGGCCGTCTCGATCCGGTGGTAGCCGTCGGGCTCGCGCGCCCGAACGTGGAGGGCGAGGTTGAGCTTGGCGAAAGCCGTCTCGTGCATCAGGGGGCGGCGAGATCCGGCCGAAGCCCCGTGTCGATCTTGCTTCGCAGCCGGTCGGTGGCCGGCCCCTCGGCCTGGAGGAGCGCCGCCCGCCAGGCGTAGCGCGCCTCGTAGCGGCGGCCGGCGCTGTAATAAGCGTCGCCGAGATGCTCGGCGATCGCCGAGTCGGCCGGTTGCCCCTGCGCCGCCTGTTCGAGCAGCTCGATCGCCTTGGGCACGTCGCCGCGCACATAATGGGCCCAGCCAAGCGAATCGGTGATCGCCGCGTCGCCGGGCTGGAGCCGGTTCGCTTCGCCGATCAGTTTCTCGGCCTCGGCCAGATTCTCGCGCCGCTCGAGCTGCGAATAGCCGAGGAAGTTGAGCACCACGGGCTGGTCGGGAGCGAGCTTGCGGGCTTCTTCCAGCGCCGCCTTGCCGGCCGCCCAGTCGCCCGCCTGGGTGAGGGCGCTGCCGCGCAGGAGCCACAGGGCCCAGAGCGGATTCCGGGTTTCGGCGCCGGTTTTGACGAGGTCGAGCGCCTTGCCGTAAGCGGCGGCGGCTTCCTGGTGGCTTTTGCTCTGGTTGAGGATGTCGCCGAGGCGGCTCCAATTGTCGATCTCGGCGGGACGGTCGGCGACGGCCTGCCTCGCTTCGGCGAGCGCCTCGCCGGTGCGGTCGGCATCGACGAGGACGGTCATCCGGCGGTCGGCGGCGGTTCCTGCGAAGACGTCGTCGCGCTTTATCCTGGCAAGCGCCGCGAGGGCCGCTTCGTGCCGTCCCTGGCCGCTGAGCAAATCCGCGGCGATCAGCCAGGATTCGGCATTTTCGGGGGCGAGGAAGGTGGCCAGCCGGGCGAAGCTCAACGCCAGCTGCGGCACTTCCTGCCCGTTGAGGTCGAGCGCCATCCGGCCGAGCAATTCCGCCATCCCGGCCGCGGGCGTGACGATCTCGCCGCCGAGCCGCTTGCCGGTCTCGATCCGGCGCCGGGCCTCGACAAGGGCCTCGGCATCGCCCCGCAGGACGGCCAGCGCCTCCTTCTGCCCGCCCTTGCGCGCGAGCATGGCCGCGGCGGCTATGCGCAGGCGCTGCGCGCGGATCGATTCGTCCTCGAGCAGAGGCGCGAGCGCGAGCGCTCCCTCTTTGGCCTTGCCTCCGGCGAGGAGCAGGAGCGGCCGGTGCTCGGACGCATAAGTGGCGGCGAGCGCATTGCCGGAAGCGCCCTCGAGCAAAGCCAGCGGCTTGCCCTGGCCGCTGCCCTGGGCCAGCCAGGCGCGCAGCAGCGGAGTCATGAACGAGAAGACTTCGTCCTGCTCGAGCCGCTCGATCTGCCGGCCCGCTTCCTTCCATTGCTTCGTCCGGAAGGCCTCGCCGACGAGCAGAAGCCGTCCATCCGGCGCGAGCTTGTTCGCCGAATCGAGCAGGCGCGCCGCCTGAAGCGCAAGCGCCCGGTCGCCGGCGGCGATCGCCTGCGACAGGGCGCGGGCGGCGAGCACCTCGTTTCCGGGCGCAAGCGCCAGCGCCGTGCCGTAGTTGCGCGCCGCCTGCTCGGCCGCTCCGGAGCTGTCCGCGGCCCGCGCCCGGACGTAAGCGGTGAGCGCGGAAGTGTCATCCACGCTCGCGGCGGCGGGGGCGGCGGCAAGAAGCGCTACCGTCATCCCGGCGAGTGAAAGGCGCCGGCGTTCATCACCCCCTGGGGCCCCGGCCTGCGCCGGGGCGACGGGCTTTTCACATGTTGGGATAATTAGGCCCTCCTCCGCCTTCGGGGACGACCCAGTTGATGTTCTGGGTCGGGTCCTTGATGTCGCACGTCTTGCAGTGGACGCAATTCTGGGCGTTGATCTGAAGGCGAGGGCCGCTCGCCTCCTCGACGAACTCATAGACCCCGGCCGGACAATATCTCTGCTCGGGCCCGTCGTAGAGCGGCAGATTGACCTCGGTCGGGATCGCCGGGTCCTTCAGCGTCAGGTGGACCGGCTGGTCCTCCTCGTGATTGGTGTTCGAGATGAACACCGACGACAGGCGGTCGAAGCTGATCACGCCGTCGGGCTTCGGATAGTCGATCGGCGGCACGAGGTCCTTGCGGTAGAGCGTCTCGCTGTCGGGATGGTGCTTCAGGGTGAAGGGCAGCCCGATCTTGAGCGTGCGCATCCACATGTCGATCCCGGCGAGCAGGGTGCCCATCGTCCCGCCGAAGCGGGCGACCAGCGGCTCGACGTTGCGAACGGTCTTCAGCTCGGTCGCTACCCAGCTGTTTCGAAGCGCTTCTTCGTAACCTGCGAGCTCGTCCCCACTACGCTCCGCGACAATCGCGGCGAAGGCCGCCTCGGCGGCGAGCATGCCCGATTTCATCGCCGTGTGGCTGCCCTTGATGCGGGGCACGTTGACGAAGCCCGCGGCGCAGCCGATCAGCGCGCCTCCGGGGAAAGCGAGCTTCGGCACCGCCTGCCAGCCGCCCTCGTTGATCGCGCGCGCGCCGTAGGAGACCCGGCGCCCGCCCTCCAATATCTCGCGGATCGCCGGATGCTGCTTCCAGCGCTGGAACTCCTCGAACGGGGAGAGATGCGGATTGCGGTAGTTGAGCGCGACGACGAAGCCCAAGGCGACCTGATTGTTCTCCTGATGGTAGAGAAAGCCGCCGCCCCAGGCGTCGTCGAGCGGCCAGCCCTGGGTGTGAATGACCCGTCCGGCGCAATGCTTCGCCGGCTCTATGTCCCAAAGCTCCTTGAGTCCGATCCCGTAGACCTGAGGCTCGCTCTCGCGCTCGAGATCGAACTGGCGCTTAAGCTGCTTGGTGAGGTGGCCGCGGGCCCCTTCGGCGAAGAAGGTGTAGCGGCCGTGAAGCTCCATTCCGGGCTGATAATCGGCGCGGTGGGTGCCGTCGCGGGCGACTCCCATGTCGCCGGTCGCCACCCCTTTCACCGAGCCGTCCTCGTTGAACAGCACTTCCGCCGCGGCGAAGCCGGGGAAAATCTCGACCCCGAGCGCCTCGGCCTGCCCGGCCAGCCAGCGGCAGAAATTGCCGAGCGAGGCGGTGTAGGTGCCCTTATTGTTCATGAAGGGCGGCATCATCAGATGCGGCATCGAATATTTGCCGCCCCGGGTGAGCACCCAATGGTGATTTTCGACCACGGGGACGGTGAGCGGGCTGTCCAGATCGCGCCAGTTCGGCAGAAGCTCCTCGATCGCGCGCGGATCGATGACCGCGCCCGACAGGATATGGGCGCCGACCTCCGAGCCCTTTTCGAGGACGCAGACGCCGAGCTCGCGCCCGGCTTCTTCGGCAAGTTGCTTGAGGCGGATGGCGGCGGCGAGGCCGGCGGGGCCGGCGCCGACGATCACCACGTCATAAGGCATCGACTCGCGTTCGGACATCAAGGCGCTCCTGCGGCGGCGCCCGCAACTCACGTCGTCGCAGGCAGCCCACGTCTGGCAGATAGATAGAGATTTTCAGGTTGACCAGCCCGCCCCTGCCTGACTCCATGCCGGCGTGGAGCGGGTAGAGGATGGATTTTCGCCGGCACAGGCCGAAAGCGCGCTGAGCTGGTGGGCCGAAGCGGGCGTGGATACGCTCGTCGACGAGGCGCCGCGTGACTGGCTTCGGCCGAAATCCAGGGAAGCGGCGCCCGCCCTGCCCGTCGCCGCGGAAGCGCCCGAAGAAGACTTCCCCGGCCAGCTCGACCTGTTCCAGGCCTGGCTGGCGTCGACCGACCGGCTCGCCTTCGCGGCTCCGGCCGTGCCCCGGGTCTGCCCGTCCGGCGACCCGGCCTCCGGGCTGATGATCCTGGCCGACATGCCGACCGGCGAGGATTGCGCGGCGGGGACCCTGATCAGCGGCGAGGCGGGGCGGCTGTTCGACCGGATGCTCGCCGCCATCGGCCGCGATCGCGACTCCGTCTATCTCGCCGCTTTGTCGTGCATCCGCTCGCCCTCGGGGCAGCTGAACAGCGACGCGATGAAAAGCTGCGCCGCCTTGGCCCGCCACCATATCGGTCTCGCCGCGCCCAAAGCGGTGCTGTTGTTCGGCGACTCCTGCGCCAAGGCCCTGCTCGGCCTGTCGGTGCCGCAGGCGCGGGGCCGCTGGCATGAGATCGCCACCCATGCCGGGCCCGTCAAAGCTCTGGCGACCATTGCGCCCCGACAATTGCTGGACGCGCCGCGCCTCAAGGCCATGGCCTGGGCCGACCTCCAGATGCTGATCGAAGAGGTGAAGGAATGAGGAAGCTCCGCCCCCTGCTGCTGGCCGCCGCTCTGGCGCTGCCGGCGGCCGCCGCCTTCGCCGACGACTCCGCTCCTTCCCACGAGAAGGCTGCGGCGAGCCTCAGCCCGGAGCAGAGGCAGGGCTATCGCGAGGTCTTCGCGGCGATCCGGGCGGGCGACTGGCCTGGCGCTTCGGCCAGGCTCGCCGCTCTGCCCGAAGGGTCGCTCCATTATGCCGCCCGCGCCGAGCTGTACCTCGCCAAAGGCTCGCCCAAGGTCGAGCTTCCCGAACTCATCTCCCTGCTCCAGCGGACGCCCGAAATGCCCAAGGCGGAGCAGATCGCGCGGCTCGCCGAGACCCGGGGGGCCGCCGCGATTCCCAGCCTGCCGGCGGCCGAGAGGCTGGTCTGGGTGGGCAGCCAGCCGCGCCGCTCGCGCGCCGAGGCGACCAAGGGCGACCGCGCGGCGGCCGAGCTCGAGCCCCTCGTCCAGCCGCTGATCAAGGACAATAAGCCCTACGAGGCGGAGGCGATCTTCCTCCAGCGGCAGGACCAGCTCGGCGGCGACGCGCGCACCGAATATCAGCAGCGCATCGCCTGGTCCTATTACATCGTCGGCAACGACCGAGACGCCCGTCGCCTGGCCGCGCTCGCCCGCGCCGGGAGCGGCGAATGGGCGGTCCAGGGCGCCTGGTCGGAAGGGCTGGCGGCCTGGCGCGAGGGCGACTGCCGGGGCGCCGCCGACGCTTTCGGCCATGTCTCCGGCCGCTCGAGCGACATCGAGCTGGTCGCCGCCGCCCATTATTGGAGCGGCCGCGCCGAGATGATGTGCGGCAAGCCGGAGCGGGTCCAGGCCCATCTGCGCTCCGCCGCCCGCCAGAAGGAAACCTTCTACGGTCTGATCGCGACGACGGCGCTCGCCATCAGCGGCCCGGCCGCCACGGGCCTGCATGATTATCGCGACCGCGAATGGCGCGGGATCGCCGGCAAGCCCAACGTCCGCACGGCGCTCGCCTTGCTGGAGATCGGCGAGACCGACCTCGCCGACCAGTTCCTCCGCCACCAGGCGCGGATCGGCGGCGCCGGCGACCACGACGCCCTTCTTCATCTCGCCGCCGACCTCAACCTCGCCTCGACCCAATATTGGCTGGCGCACAACGCGCCGCGGGGCGCGAACGTGAACTTCGCGGCCCGCTATCCGCGTCCGGACTGGCAGCCGACCCGGGGCTGGCGGGTGGATCCGTCGCTCGCTTTCGCCCACGCGCTCCAGGAATCGAATTTCCGGACCTCGGTCGTCAGCCCCGCCGGCGCCGTCGGGCTGATGCAGGTCCGGCCCGGCACCGCCGGCGACATCGCCCGCGCCCGCGGCGAGCCGTTCGACCGCCAGATGCTGGCCAGCCCGGCCGCCAATATCGAGTTCGGGCAAAGCTATATCGAAAGCCTGCGCGACCACGGCGCCACCGGCGGCCTGCTGCCCAAGGTGATCGCCGCCTACAATGCCGGCCCGGTGCCGGTGGCCGAATGGAACGCCCGCCGCTTCGACAAGGGCGATCCCCTGCTCTACATCGAGTCGCTGCCTTATTGGGAAACCCGGGGCTACGTCCCGATCGTGCTTCGCAATTACTGGATCTACGAGGAGGAGGCCGGAAAGCCGGGCCCGAGCCGGGCGGCTCTGGCCCAGGGCCTGTGGCCGCGCTTCCCGGGGATGGCGGGCGCGAACGCGGTTAGGCTCAAGGCGGACGACACCAGGCTGGCTTACACGGGCGACGAATGAATCCTCCCCATGCGGGACGCATGGGGGACCACCCGAAGGGTGGTGGAGGGGTAGCTGACACCCACCGGCTTGCGCCAGTACCCCTCCACCATGCTGCGCATGGTCCCCCTCCCCATCTGGCGATGGGGAGGATGAGTTCTTGCTTCGTTCTTCTCGTTGCAGTACACCTTCCCCATGCCCCGAGCCGAAGTCCGTCACGGTCGCGGCGCGCCCGAGAACCGGACGCCGACGCGCTTCAACCTGCCGGTCCGGGAGGCGGACGGCGACTGGCTGGACGCTCGCGAGGCGCTCGACGACGGCCCTCCCCCGCTGCGCACAACCGTCACCGTCGAGAAGCCGAAATCGATCATCACCTGGAACCGATCGCCCGACATCGGCTTCGACCGCTCGATCAACGCCTATCGCGGCTGCGAGCATGGCTGCGTCTATTGTTTCGCCCGGCCGACCCACGCCTTTCACGATCTCTCGCCCGGCCTCGACTTCGAGACCCGATTGTTCGCCAAGCCCGACGCCGCGAAGATCCTGCGCGAGGAGCTGGCCCGGCCCGGCTATGTCGTCCGGTCGATGGCGATCGGCACCAACACCGATCCCTACCAGCCGATCGAGTCGACATGGCGGATCACCCGCTCGGTCCTGGAAGTGCTCGCGGACACGAAGCATCCGGTGACGATCACGACCAAATCGGACCGGGTGCTTCGCGACCTCGACATCCTCGCGCCCATGGCCGCCGAGGGCCTCGCCCGGGTCGCCTTGTCGGTGACCTCGCTCGATCCGGCCATCTCCCGAACCCTCGAGCCCCGGGCGCCGTCCGGCCGCAAGCGGCTGGCGGCGGTCAAGGCCCTGACCGAGGCGGGGGTTCCCACCATCGTCATGGTCGCTCCCGTCATCCCCGGGATCACCGACCACGAGGTCGAGCCGATCGTCGAGGCGGCGGCGGACGCCGGAGCCGAA
>JBEVDE010000441.1:0-5487 GCA_040514175.1 Allosphingosinicella sp.
ACGATCGACCCGTAGAACCAGCCGACCTGGGCGAGCTCGAGCCCGAAGCTCCGGCTGAAGAAGCTCGGCAGCCAGAAGATCAGCCCGTAGCCGAGGATCGAGCCCGAGGCGGCGCCGAAGGAGAGCAGCCAGAAGCTCGGCTTGCCGGCGAGGGTCGCGACGACCTGGAGGAAAGGCGGCGCCGGAGCGCTCGCCCGGCCGTCGGCGGTGTCGAAGCCGCCGCGCACCGGCTCGGGCACCCCGAGCTTGACCAGAAGGGCCGCCGGCAGTCCCGCGAGCCCGACGATGAGGAAGGCGGAGCGCCAGTCGAGATGGCTTGCGATCCAGCCGCCGAAGAAGACTCCGAGGGCGGAGCCGATCGGGATGCCGAGCGAGAACAAGGCGAGCGCCCGGGCCCGCCTTTCCTTGGGGTAGAAGTCCGAGATCAGGGCGTAGGACGGCGCCACCCCGCCCGCCTCGCCGATCCCGACCCCCATCCGGGCGAGGAACAATTGCCAGAAATTCTGGGCGAGCCCGCAGGCCGCGGTGAAGGCGCTCCACAAGGCCACCGAGACCGCGATGATGTTGACCCGGCTCCTGCGGTCGGCGAGCCAGGCGATCGGAATGGCGAGGCCGGAGTAGAAGAGCGCGAAGGCGATGCCGCCCATCAGGCCGAGCTGGCGGTCGCTGAGCGCCAGCTCGGCCTTGATCGGAACGGCGAGCACCCCGATGATCTGCCGGTCGATGAAATTGAAGATGTAGGCGGCGAGCAGGATCGCGAGGACCCGGCCGCCGGGGGCGGCGCTTGCTTTCATGAGACCGGGACGTGTCGACATTCGCTGCCTTCTACTCAATTCCTCCCCGCGATTTCGCGGGGAGGGGGACCGCGCGAAGCGCGGTGGAGGGGTTCTCCGGATTCAGCAAGGCCCCTCCACCAGGCTTCGCCTGGTCCCCCTCCCCTGCAAAGGCAGGGGAGGAATTTGGACGGACCCTAGAACTTCACCCCGAGGCTGAGGAAGACCTGGCGGGGATTGCCGTAGAAAGCGGTCACCACGCCCTCGCGGCCGAGGCTGGGGACGACGTTGCCGGTGACCGCGTTGGTCGCCGGTACGCCGGTGATCGCATTGACCGTCAGGAACTGGTAGCCCGACGTGATATATTGCTTGTCGAGGATGTTCTTGGCGTGGAGGCCGACGGTCCAGCGGTCGTTGCGGCTGGTCCAGCTCAAATTGGCGTCCCACAGGGCATAGCCTTCCTGGTCGAGGAACGGGCTCGGGGTTTCGAACTGGAAGGTCTTGGAGCGCCAGGACAGGGTGGTGCTGGCGTCCAGCGTCCCGCCGTTTATCGGGGTCGAATAATCGAGGGTGCCCGAAAGCGTCCATTTCGGCGTGTTCTGGATCCGCCGGAAGTCGGCGACGTCGACCGGGCCGGTGCCCGGCACGTTGGTGATGAACTCGTCATATTGGGCGTCGAGATAGCCGAGCGTCCCCGCGAAGGTGAAGCGCGAGCCGTCATCGCCCCGGTAGAGCGTCGCCAGGGATTCGACCTCCACGCCCTTGAAGCTCGCCTTGCCGGCGTTGGTGGTGACTCCGACGAAGGTCGGGATGCCGTTGATGATCGCACCGACCGACCCGGGCACCTGGACGTCCTTATAGTCGGCGTAGAAGCCGGCGATGGCGAGCCGGAGGCGGCGGTCGAAGAGCGACGTCTTGTAGCCGACCTCGTAGCTGGTGACCTGCTCAGGATCGAAGAGGAAGTAATCGAATATCTCGTTGGCCTCGCGAACCCCGTTGCCGTTGAGGTCGGGCGCCGCGGTCGAGAGGCCGCGGGGGTCGAAGCCGCCGCCCTTGAAGCCCTTCGAATAGCTTGCGTAGATATTGTTGCGGTCGTTCGGCGTGATGCTGATCGAGGCGCGGGGGGTGAATTGGTTGAACGTCTCCGACCCGGTGAAGTTGGAGGTGAGCGCGCCCAGCTGTGTGCCGGCGCCGCCGAGCTCCGGCGAGGCGCCGCCGAGCAGATTCTTGCGGATCACGGTCGCCGTGCGCTTGTCCGTCGTGTAGCGGCCGCCCACCGAGAGGTGGATCAGGTCGCTGACGTCGTAGGTGAAGTCTCCGAACACCGCCCAGGTCCTGGTGTCGACGTTGCCGAAGGTCGAGGCGGTGAAGCCGGGGAGGCCGAGCACGGCGCCGGTCGTCGCCAAGACCACGTCGAAAATATTGCCGGCGTTGGCGTTCAGATAATAGACGCCCATGACGCCGTTGAGCTTTTCGGTGTTGAGCAGGATCTGGAATTCGTTGGAGAATTGCCGGTTCCGGTAGATTGCCGGAACGTCGACGTCCGCCGCCGGCAAGGCGTCGAAATCGATCGGGGTCGCCGAGCGGTCGCGGCGATAGGCGGCGATGTCGCGAAGGGTGATGGCGTCGGAGACTTCGATGTCGATATGGACCGCGCCGCCATAGGCCTTGATCTCCTGCTTCGGCGCGACGAGCCCGCCGCGCGAATCGTAGACGTCGGCGAGCACGGGCGCGCCCGAGAGCAGGCTCGGAATCAGCCGGTGGCCGCCGCGCGGATTGCTATTGTCCTTGGTATAGTCGCCGGAAAAGCGGATGGAGATTCCGTCCGCCGGGTCGAGCTCGACCGTGGCGCGCGCCGCCCAGACGTCGCGATTGTAATTCTCCTGGCCGGTGGTGAGATTGTCGCCGAAGCCCTGGCGGGTGAGCCGGGCGACCGAGCCGCCGATCTTGAGCCCGTCCGCGACCGGAGTGCTTGCCGAGAGGATGAGGTCCGCCTGCCGGTAGGTGCCGAGGTTGGCGCGGGCGCTGAACGTGGGAAGCTCGGAAATCCGGCGGGTGACATATTTGATCGCTCCGCCGATCGTGTTGCGGCCGTAGAGCGTGCCCTGCGGCCCGCGCAGCACCTCGATCCGCTCGACGTCATATATGTCGAGCACCGCGGCCTGCGGCCGGTTCAGATAGACGTCGTCGAGATAGAGGCCGACGCCCGCCTCGAAGCCGGCGACCGGATCCTGCTGGCCGACGCCGCGGATGAAGGCGGTGAGCGTCGTGTTGGTGCCGCGCGCCGTCTCGAGCGTGACGTTGGGGGTGGTGTCGGTAAGTTCGGTGATGTCGTTCGCGCCGCCCCGCTCGAGGGCGTCGCCCTGCTAGGCGGTGACCGCGATCGGAACGTTCTGGAGGCTCTCCGCCCGGCGGCGCGCGGTGACGACGATGTCGGCATCCTCCTGCGGCACGGCCGTGGCGGGGTCGTCTAGCGCCGCGTTGGCGGCGGCGGCGGCGTCCTCGTCGGTGCTGCCCGCGGGCGGCTCCTCCGTCTGGGCGTAAAGCGGAGCGGGGAGGGCGGCGAGCGCGGCGACGGCGGCGCCGAGCCTCAGGGCGGTCAGGGTGCGGCTACGGGTCATGGCGGTGTCTCCTGGCATTCTAGGCGGTGGTTTCGGTTTGACGGACTGGCGGCAGTGCGGCCGCGAATTCGCGAAGCGTGGCGTTGAACAGCTTGGGCTGCTCGAGATGCGGCGCATGGCCGGAGCGGTCGAAGGTGACGGCCCGGGCGTTGGGCAGAGCGGCGACGAGATGGCCGGCGGTGTCGGCGCCGTAGAGATGGCTTTGAGCGCCGTGGACGACGAGCGTCGGCTGGCGGATCGAGGGCAGCAGAGGCCGGAAATCCTCTTCGACAAGCGACTTCCACAGGGCGCCGATCGCGGCGGGATCGTTGGCGGCGAAGGCCGCGGCCGCCCGGTCGGCCTCGGGCCCGGGCGCCGCGAAGATGGCCTGGCCCGCCGCCGCGGCGAAGGCCGGGAAATCGTCGCGTATCGCCTGGCTTCGCGCCTCGCAGGTCTCGCTCGACAGCCCGAGGTCCCAGTCCCGGTCGTTCAGCACCCGCGGAGTCATGTCGACGACGACCGCGCCGGCGAATTTCGGCGACTCCGGCCCGGCGAGGACCCGCCAGAGCACGGCGGCGCCGAGCGACCAGCCCACGCCGACGGCGCCCTCGAGCTCCAGCGCACGGGCGAGGCCGGCGACGTCCTCGGCGAGCGATGCGATCGTCGGCGGCACCGGGCCGGCCGGCGACCGGCCATGGCCCCGAAGGTCGATCGCGATCACCCGAAAGGATTCGGCAAGCTCGCGCTGCCGCTCGAAGAATTGGGAATTGGCCATCAGCCCGTGAAGAAACACGAGCGCGCGCCCCTCGCCCTCGTCCGAGTAAGCGATGCGCGCGCCGTCCGATGCCGTGAAGTGCCTCAACCCCTCTCCCCCGTCCGCGCGCTCCTTCATACGGAGTCTTCGATGCGGCTCGGGAAACCCCATGCTCTGAATTGAAACCTGAGTCAATGTTCAACTAGTGGCTTCTGGGCTTTGCCGCGCGCAGCCGCTAAAGCGCCCCGGATGACCGCCGCCGCAATCTCCATCGTCGAGCTCAAGAAGACCTACGCCGGCGGCAAGAGGGCGCTGGACGCAGTCAGCCTCGAAGTTCCGCAAGGGGAGATATTCGGGCTGCTCGGCCCCAACGGCGCCGGCAAGTCGACGCTGATCAACATACTTGCCGGACTGGTCAACAAGAGCGGCGGCAGCGTCACCATCTGGGGCTTCGACATCGAGAAGCATCCGCGCAACGCCAAGGCGTCGATCGGGATCGTTCCCCAGGAGCTGGTCTTCGACCCTTTCTTCACGCCGCGCGAGACGCTCGAGATCACCGCCGGGCTTTACGGCGTGCCGAAGGAGCGGCGCCGGACCCAGGATCTGCTCCGCGCCGTCCGGCTCGAGGACAAGGCCGAAGCCTATTCGCGCACCCTCTCGGGCGGGATGAAGCGCCGCCTGCTGGTCGCCAAGGCGATGGTCCATTCGCCGCCCATCCTCGTCCTCGACGAGCCGACCGCCGGGGTCGACATCGAGCTTCGCCAGCAGCTCTGGGCCTATGTCCGGCAATTGAACGCCGAGGGCGTGACCATCGTCCTCACCACCCATTATCTCGAGGAAGCGGAGAATCTCTGCGACCGCATCGCGATCATCAACCACGGCCGCCTCATCGCCAACGAGACGACCCGGACCCTGGTCGGCATGGCGCAGGAGAAAGCGGTGGAGGTGACGGTCGACCGCGACATCGCCGCCCTTCCCGACGCGACCTGCTTCGAGAAGATCGACCTGATGGGCGAGCGCACCCTCGCCATCACCTATCGCAAGGACAAGGTGAATGCCGGCGAGGTGCTCGCCGCCCTGCAGCGCGACGGCCTGGGGATCGTGGACGTCTCGACCCGCGAGGCGGATCTCGAGGACGTGTTCCTGAATTTGACGCGCGCTTCCGATGCGGCGGCGGGTTAGAGGGCGCCGATGAAGCGCCCCGTTCGCCCTGAGCCTGTCGAAGGGCTTTCCTTCTTCCCCTCGGGCTTGAAGGGTGGGGAAGGGCCTCGACAAGCTCAACACGAGCGGTTGGGGGCTGCGTGAGCGGCGCCACCCACGATTTCGACGTCGTGATCATCGGCTCGGGCGCCGCCGGCCT
>JBEVDE010000152.1:0-2831 GCA_040514175.1 Allosphingosinicella sp.
TGAGATGACGCTGGCGCAGGGCATCGTCTTCGAGCGCCGCCTGTTCCACGGCCTGTTCGGCACCGAGGATCAGAAGGAAGGCATGGCCGCCTTCGTCGACAAGCGTAAGGCGCAGTGGAGCGGGAAATAGCCGCGCGCACGTCATCCCGGCGAAAGCCGGGACCCATGAACACGAATGGTTGAAGTCCGGACCCGACGGTGTTCATGGGTACCGGCTTTCGCCGGCATGACGAGGTAGAACAATGGCACGGATCGCATTCATCGGGCTCGGCAACATGGGCGGCGGAATGGCCGCCAACCTGGTCAAGGCGGGGCATGAGGTCCGGGCCTTCGACCTCAGCGAGGCGGCGCTGGAAAAGGCCGAGGCCCATGGCTGCGCCCGGGCCGGATCCGCCGCCGAAGCGGTGGCGGACGCCGAGGCCGTGGTCACCATGCTCCCCGCCGGCAAGCACGTCCGCGACGTCTATGAGTCGAGCGTGATCGGGACGGCGCCGAAGGACGCTCTCCTGATCGACTGCTCGACGATCGACGTCGCCACCGCCCGCGAGGAGATCGAAAAGGCGGCGGCCGCCGGCTATGCGATGGTCGACGCCCCCGTCTCCGGCGGCATCGCCGCGGCCGACGCCGGCACGCTCACCTTCATGGTCGGCGGCGGCGACGAGGCGTTCGGGCGGGCGCGCGCGATCCTCGAGAAGATGGGCAAAGCGGTGATCCACGCCGGCGGGCCCGGCTCGGGCCAGGCGGCCAAGATCTGCAACAACATGCTGCTCGGCGCCTCGATGGTCGCCACCTGCGAAACCTTCGTGCTCGCCCGCAAGCTCGGCCTCGACCCGCAGACCTTCTTCGACATCGCCTCCAGGGCCTCGGGCCAATGCTGGTCGATGACGACCTATTGCCCGGTCCCCGGGGTCGGCCCGGAAACCCCCGCCGACCGCGACTATGAGGGCGGCTTCGCCACCGCGCTGATGCTGAAGGATCTGAGGCTCGCCATGGAGGCGGCGCAGAGCGTCGGCGCCTACACGCCGATGGGCGGCGAAGCCGAGACCCTCTACGCCCGCTTCGCCGAGCTGGGCGGCGCCGGCAAGGATTTCTCGGCGATCATCAAGATGATCGACGACAGCTGGAGCGCATCCTCCCCATCCTAGATGGGGCGGGGTGGAGGGGTAGAAGGCGGAGGACGGGGGAGGTTCTCGCGGGAACCGCTCAGGCAGCGCCGGCCACCCCTCCACCATGCTTCGCCTGGTCCCCCTCCCCATGTTGCGCCTGGAGAGGATCAAGGGCGGCGGAAACTCGCTCCCCGGCCCGGCGGCGCTCGCCGCCGCCGTAGGCCGAAAACGGGGACAGCATACATTTTCTGCGGGATGCGTGCGGACGGGGCGCCCTGTTCGAAAAATATATGCTGTCCCCGTTTTCTGAGGCGGAATCATGAACACTGGGGCCTGAGGCTTGCCTCGTCGTTCAGTGTCCATGGATGCCGGATCAGGTCCGGCATGACGAATCTACTCAGGCGCCTCGTCTGTAATTCGCTCCACCCGCCCGCCGCTCGCCGCCGCCGTAGCGGGCGGCCAGCTCGGCCGCGCCCGGCTCCGCGACCGGAAGCTTCGCCACCGCCGAACGCCGGCGCAAATCCTCGACGCAGCGGGCCGCGGCCTTGCCGTCCCAAAGTTCCGGGCAGCGCACCGGCCTCGGCCCGGTCAGGGCCCGGTCCAGCTCGAGCAGCAGGGTCTCGGGAGTCACCAGCCGGTTGGTCCCCTCGGTGATCGTCACCGGCCGCTCGGTATTCTCGCGCAGGGTCAGGCAGGGAATGCCGAGATAGGTCGTCTCCTCCTGGATCCCGCCCGAATCGGTGATCGCCGCCGCCGCGCCCGTGACCAGGCTCATGAAGCGGACATAGGGCAAAGGCTCGACCAGGCGGAGCCCGGCGCGCGCCAGGCGGCTGTCGAACAGGGCGCCGGCCAGCCGCCTGGCGGTGCGCGGATGGACCGGGAAGACCAGAGGCAGCCGCCGCTGCGCCTCGATCAGGGCGTCGACGAGGCGGATGAGCTGGGCGGGATCGTCGACGTTGGACGGGCGGTGGAGGGTCACCACGCCGTAGCCGCCGGGCTCGAGCCCGAGCTCGCCCGGAACGTCCGCCGCCTCGATCGCCGGGCGGACCAGCTCGAAGCTGTCGAGCATGATGTTGCCGACCCGGCTGATCCGGCCGGCCGGGATGCCCTCGGCGAGCAGATTCTCGTCGCCGTCGGGCGACGGGGTCCAGAGCACGTCGGCGAGCACGTCGGTGACGAGCCGGTTCAGCTCCTCCGGCATGGTCCGGTCGCGGCTCCTCAGCCCGGCTTCGAGGTGGACGACGGGAATGCCGAGCTTGCCGGCGACCATCGCGCAGGCGGCGGTCGAATTGACGTCGCCGACGACGACGATCCAGTCGGGCCGGTCGCTCAGCGCCACTTTCTCATAGGCGATCATCACTCCGCCGGTCTGCTCGGCATGGCTGCCCGAACCGACGCCGAGATGATGGTCCGGCTCCGGGAGCTTGAGATCGGCGAAGAAGGCGTCCGACATGTTGACGTCGTAATGCTGGCCGGTGTGGACCAGCACGGGCGTGAATCCGGGCTCGGCGGCGAGAGCGTGCCAGAGCGGCGCCACCTTCATGAAATTCGGGCGCGCGGCGGCGATCAGGTGGATGCGCTGGGCCATGGCGAAGGCGGTAGCGCAGGAGCGGTTAAGATAGGGTTGGGAGCGAACTCCCCTCCCTGCCAAGGGAGGGGCTGGGGGTGGGTCATTCCGCACAGAGTAGATCCCAGACTTGCCACCTTCGCCCGCTCGATGCGGGC
>JBEVDE010000199.1:0-8798 GCA_040514175.1 Allosphingosinicella sp.
CTGTTTACCAAGCGGGGATTGATGTTAGCCTTCATTTAAGGCAACATCGAGATAAGTCAGCATTGTTGACCGGCTTCGGACCGGCTGTTTTAAAGGAACCGATGGGCAAGCCGACCGGGTTTCTCGAGGTCGAACCCCCCGACCCCCACAACCGCCCGGCGCGCGAGCGGGTGACCGACAGGGCCGAGTTCGTCGAGCCATTGACGGCACGGGAGGTGGGGCGCCAGGCCGAGCGCTGCATGGATTGCGGCATTCCCTTTTGCCATTCGGGATGCCCGGTCAACAATCTGATCCCCGACTGGAACGACCTCGTCACCCGCGACCAGTGGCGCGCGGCCCTCGAGCGGCTCCACCGCACCAACAATTTCCCGGAATTCACCGGCCGCGTCTGCCCCGCGCCCTGCGAGGCGGCCTGCACCTTGAACCTCGACGACAATCCGGTGACGATCAAGACGATCGAATGCGAGATCGTCGACCGCGGCTGGCGCGAGGGCTGGATAAAGCCGCAGCTCTCGCTGCGCGGCACCGGCAAGCGCGTCGCGATCATCGGCTCCGGCCCCCCCGGCCTCGCCTGCGCCCCGCCGGTGGCGCGATTGGGCAATTCGCCGACGTTTTTCGAGAAACACGACCGCATCGGCGGCCTGCTCCGCTACGGAATACCGGACTTCAAGCTCGCCAAGGCGCTGATCGACCGCCGCATCGCGCAGATGGAGATCGAGGGCGTCATCTTCCGCCCGGGGCTCCATGTCGGGATCGACGTCTCGGTCGAGCGCCTGCTCGACGACTATCATCTGCTCGTCCTGGCGGGGGGCGCCGAATTGCCCCGGGACCTCGACGTCCCTGGACGCGGCCTGGACGGCGTTCATTTCGCCATGGACTATCTGACCCAGCAGAACCGCCGCAATGCCGGCGACCCCGAGGCGATTGCGGCTCCCGGCGGCACGATCTCGGCGGACGGCAAATATGTCGTCGTCATCGGCGGCGGCGATACCGGCTCCGACTGCATCGGCACGGCGAACCGCCAGGGGGCGGTCTCCGTGGTGCAGCTCGAAATCATGCCCGAGCCGCCGCGGCGCGAGAACAAGGCGCTGACCTGGCCCCACTGGCCGATGCGGCTGCGCACCTCGACCTCGCAGGAAGAGGGGGCGGACCGCGCCTTCTCGGTGATCACCACCGCCCTCACGGGGCGCGACGGCCGGGTCGCCAGCCTCCAATGCGCCCGAAACGGCGAGCGTTTCGAGCTCAGGGCCGATCTCGTCCTGCTCGCCATGGGGTTCCTCGGTCCGGCCGCGGAGGGCGCGGTCGCCGGATCGGGCGTGGCGCTGACGCCCAAAGGCGACGTGGCCGCGGCCTTCGGCGACTTTCGAACCTCGAATCCGCGCATCTTCGCCTGCGGCGACATGCGACGCGGCCAGTCGCTCATCGTCTGGGCGATACGCGAGGGCCGCGACTGCGCGGCGGCGGTCGACGCCGAACTGGCGGCGGAAGCGGCGCGAGCGGCCTGACGGCGCTCAGGCCGAGAGCGCCGGGTCCGTCTTGTCCACCCAGATCGGAATGAAGATGGGCTCCCGCTTCGACCAGGCCGCACAGAGGGTCGCGGCTTCGTCGAGGCCCCGGATCAGCTCCCGGCGATGCTCGGGGTGGAGGTGCGGGAGCGTCGCCGCCGCCGCGAAGGCCGCCGGCAGCCAGGGCCTGACGCACGCGCCGATCAGGCGCTCGTAGAGGAAGCGATAGGCGGCGAAATTCGGCAGCTTCGCCTCCCGCAGATCGAACGCCGTGACGGCGACCAGGGCGGCGAAGACGGCTTCGTCAGGCATCGTCCCGGCCTGGCCGGAGAGCTCGGACCGGATCGGATCGATGCGCCGATAGATTTTTTCCTGGAGCCGGATCCTGGCGGTCTCGTGCGGGTCTCGCGACCAGCGTCTCACGGCGTCGCGGCGATCGAGCCCGACATCCAGCGAGCGGCGGATGTAGCGCTGAGTGGCGCTCGTGAAGCTTCCGAACTCCGCCATCTCGGCCAGCGCCGCCGTCCCCGGCCGGTATTTCTTCTCCAATCGCATCGCTTACCTCGTTCGGGATCCCGTCTCTTCGACATTCCACGTTCATGGGCATGTGACCGATCTGCTGCAATGCAACAATAAGATTCCTCAGTTTCGCATCTTTGCAGGAGTGAAATATTCACCCAGTCGGTTCCGCCATTGTGCGATGCAGCATGGCTATGCACAATGAGGCCAAGCAGGACCACCGTCCAAAAATCCAGAAGACGGGATCCCGCACGGAGAGGGCTACCACTCGATCAACGGGGGACCCAGATGCGACCAACGAGTTTAAGGGCGGCCGCCGTTTTCGCCTTCGCGGCTGCGCTCGCCGCCTCGCCGGCGCTGGCGGAGGACGAAAGGGCCAGCGCGTTCACCGTCACCGGCGGCGCCACGATCGTCTCGGACTATCGCTTCCGGGGAATCTCGCAGACCGGCAAGAGATTCGCCGTCCAGGGCAATGTCAGCGTCGCCCACGAATCCGGCTTCTACGCGACAGTCTGGGGCTCCTCGATCGACGATTATGTCTACAACGGCGCGGACCAGGAGATCGATCTCGTCGCCGGCTACAAGCGCACGTTCGGCGACACCACGGTCGATGTCGGCCTTCTCTATTATTATTATCCCGGCTCGGGCGGAATCGCTTCCGATTTCTTCGAGCCCTATGCGTCCGTGTCCCAGGCGGTCGGGCCGGTAACGGCCAAGGTCAGCGCCGCTTTTGCGCCCGAGCAGGCGGCGCTCTCCCTCGGCGCCGGCAAGAAGGACAATCTCTATCTCGCCGGCGATCTCAGCGCGTCCCTGCCCAAGACTCCGGTCAGCCTCACCGCCCATGTCGGCCACAGCTACGGGCCGAGCTATTTGACGATCGGCAACGGCTATACCGACTGGAGTCTGGGGGCGAGCGCCACCTGGAACCACCTCAGTTTCGGCCTCGCCTATGTCGACACCGACGGCGCCTTCATCACCCCGAGCGGCCGCAACGCCGCCAGGGGCGGAGTCGTCGCGTCGCTCGGTGTCTCGTTCTGAACGGGGGAGGAGACATGAAACTCATCATTGCCATCATCAAGCCTTTCAAGCTCGACGAGGTGCGCGACGCATTGTCGTCGATCGGCGTGCAGGGACTGACCGTCACGGAGGTCAAGGGCTACGGCCGCCAGAAAGGCCATACCGAAATCTATCGGGGCGCCGAATATACGACGAGCCTCGTGCCGAAGATCAGGATCGAGATCGCCGCGCCCGCCGCGCTTGCGCCGCGGGTCGTCGAGACGATCGAGGAAACGGCGAAGACCGGCACGATCGGCGACGGCAAGATCTTCGTCATCGACCTTGAGCAGGTCCTCCGAATCCGCACCGGCGAAACCGATGACGCAGCGCTTTGAGAAAGAGGGGGTGAGGATGAATTTCCCACGTAGATTCGCGGCCGTGGCGGGCGGCCTGGGGCTCGCGGCCTTCGCCGCCCTGCCCGCCTGGGCGCAGGAGGCGGCGGCGGCCGCGGCTCCGGCGCCCGACAAGGGCGACACGAGCTGGATGCTGACCTCGTCGGTGCTGGTGCTGATGATGTCGATCCCCGGACTGGCCCTCTTCTACGGCGGCCTGGTGCGGACCAAGAACATGCTCTCGGTGCTGATGCAGGTGTTCATGATCGTCAGCGTCGCCGCCCTGGTCTGGGTGGGCTGGGGCTACAGCCTCACCTTCACCGGCGGCAGCCCCTATATCGGCGGCCTTTCCAAGGCGTTCCTTGCGGGGGTCACGGCCAGCTCGCTCGCGGCGACTTTCTCGAACGGAGTCTACATTCCGGAATATGCCTATGTCGTCTTCCAGATGACTTTCGCCTGCATCACGCCAGCGCTCATCGTCGGGGCCTTCGCCGAGCGGGTGCGGTTCCTTCCCCTGATGCTGTTCGTCGTCCTCTGGCTGACTCTCGTCTATTTCCCGATCGCCCACATGGTCTGGTATTGGGCCGGCCCGGACTTCCTCCCCAAGCAGCCCGGCGATTATGGGCTGCTCTACGGCTGGGGAGCGCTCGATTTCGCCGGCGGCACCGTCGTCCATATCAACGCGGGTATCGCCGGCCTGGTCGGCTGCCTGATCCTGGGCAAGAGGCTCGGCTACAAGTCGGATCCGATGCCGCCCCACTCGCTGACCATGACCATGATCGGCGCCTCGCTGCTGTGGGTCGGCTGGTTCGGCTTCAACGCCGGGTCGAACCTCGAGGCGAACGGGGTGACCGCGGTCGCCTTCATCAACACCTTCGTCGCGACGGCCGCGGCGGCGGTGACCTGGGCGCTGATCGAGCAACTCGTCCACAAACGGCCGTCCCTGCTCGGTGCGGTGACCGGGGCGGTCGTCGGCCTGGTGGCGATCACGCCGGCATCCGGCTTCGGAGCGCCGGGAACCTCGATCCTGCTCGGCGCGGTCGCCTCGGCGGTCTGCTTCCTGTTCGTGACGACGGTCAAGAACAGGTTGGGCTATGACGACACGCTCGACGTCTTCGGAGTCCATTGCGTCGGCGGAATCGTCGGGGCGATCGGCACCGGCATCGTCGCCAGCCCCGCGCTCGGCGGCCAGGGCTGGTTCGACTATAGCGTCATGCCCGCGGTTGCCGGCGCCTACGATTTGCCGGGTCAGGTCTGGACTCAGATCAAGGCGGTGGGAGTCACCCTTTTGTGGTCCGGCGGTGTCTCCGCGATCCTCTTCCTCGCCATCGACAAGACGCTGGGCCTCCGCCCCACGGCCGACGTCGAGCGCGAGGGCCTCGACATCAACGAGCATGGGGAGCGCGCCTACAATTATTGAGCTGGCGGGGTCGGCCGAAAGGCCGGCCCTTTCACCCTCCGCGGGCTCAGACCGCCAGCGGCAAGGTATCGGCCTCGGCGAGCGAATCGAGGCCGAGGCTCTTGCGGGCGGGCGCGGAATGGCCCCGCATCAGCATCTCCGCGAGGTCCGCCTGCCCCCCCTCGATCGCGTCGACGATGGCATGATGCTGGTGCTGCCCTGAGTTGAGGATCGGGAAGATGTGCTCCGGAGCGATGCGGTTGAAGGCGACGACGCCCGGCGCCACGAACGGAATGGCGTAGACCCTTTGAATGAGGCCGGTGAGCAGGGGATCCTGCGCCGCGCCGACGATGATCTCGTGGAACTTCTTGTTCATCCGGGCATAGGCTTCCTGGTCCGCCTCGACGAGATGGCCCTTGGCGAAGATCCGGTCGCCCTCGGCGAGACAATCCCTCAGCTCCGCGACCACGGCTTTGCTCGCGCCGCGGGCCGCGACCTCGCGCGCGGCATAGCCTTCGAGAACGCAGCGTATCTCGGTCGCGCGCAAACTGTCCTCGACGCTGAAACGGCGGACGACATAGCCGCGCCGCCCGACCGGCTCGAGCAATCCCTCGGCGGCCAGCACCGGGATGACGTTGCGCACCGGGGTCCGCGAGACTCCCAGCCGCGCCGCGATCGCCGCCTCGGCGACACGCTCGCCGGGCAGCAGCTCGCCGGCCAGGATCATTTCCCTGATGCGCTGCGCGATCGGAATTTCTGCCATGAAGTCAGGTCGCCACGCGCGTTGGATCGTCCGGAACCAATTTTCCCCCCGGTACCGGACGCACTCATAGGCCGAGGCGGCCAGCCTCGTCTACTCCGCTGATCCGGCGGCCGATCCGCCGTCAGGCGCTCAGCGGAGGGCGGCGAAACCCCGGCCGAGATCGGCGATGAGATCGTCCGCCTCCTCGAGCCCGACGGACAGTCTCAACAGGTCCGGCGCGATGCCCGCCTTCGCCTGCGCCTCAGGGGGCATGCCGCGGTGGGTCATGGTCGCCGGCTTGCAGATCAGCGAGGCAAAGCCGCCGAGCGACGAGGCGAGCGTGATCAGTTCGAGCGCCGCGAGAAAATCCGCGGCGGACCGCGCGCCGCCCTCCACCTCGAAGCCGATCATGAAGCCGGCGCCGCCCTGCTGCCGGCGAGCCAGCTCATGATCCGCATGCGAGGCGAGGCCCGGATAATATAGAGCCTTCACGCCGGCCCGGCCCGACAGCCAATCGGCGATCTTCCTTGCGCTCCGCTCCTGCCGGTCGAGCCGGAGCGTCAGGGTGCGCAGGCCGCGCAATATCTGCGCCGAATCGTGCGCGGAACCGTTCAAACCCGCGGCATTGGCCCACCAGGCGATGCGCTCCGCCAGGGCCGGATCGGCGGCGAGCAGGGCGCCGCCGAACAGGTCCGAATGGCCGTTCAGAGCCTTGGTCGTCGAATGAAGTACGAGGTCGCAGCCGAGGGCCAGCGGCCGCTGTCGGCAGGGCGTCGCCAGGGTATTGTCGGCGAGGACGAGGGCCCCGGCGGCCCTCGCCTCGGCGGCGCGAGCGGCGATGTCGGTCAGCCGGAGCAAGGGGTTGCTCGGCGTTTCGATCCACACGAGTTGCGGGCCTTCGCTCAGCGCCGCCGTGAAGGCCTCGTCGTCGCGCTGGTCGACGAAGCGGGCCCGGAGCTTGCCCTGCTCCTGAAGACCCTGGAGCAGCCGGTACGTGCCGCCGTAGCAATCGTGCGGCGCGACGACGAGGGCGCCGCCCGGCAGGAGGAGGAGCGCCAGCAGCGCGGCCGACTGGCCGCTGCCGGTGACGGCGCCTCCGCTCGCGCCTTCGAGCTCGGCCAGAGCTTCGACGAGCAGGTCGCGGTTCGGATTGACCGTCCGCGAATAATCGTAAGCGGGCCTGGTTTCGGAATCCGCCCAGCGGAAGGTGTCGGTCGACCAGAGTGGCGCAACTATACCGCCATAAGCGGGATCCGCGCCGGTGCGGGCGGCCGCGACGATCGTGGCGGGCTTGCGCGGCGGCTTCATCGCGCGTCCAGGAACGGCGCGATCAGGACGGCGATCCGCGGCGCCTCCTTGAGGAACAGGTCGTGGCCGTAGAGGCAGTCGAGCAGGTGAAGCCGCGCGTCCGGCAGGCCGCGGGCCAGCGACTCCATCTGCGCCGGCGGCACCAGCTGGTCGGTCGTGGCGCCGATCAGAAGGACCGGGCATGAGATCCGGCGCGGATCGATCTTGTGCCGGTCTATGCTTGCCGAGAGGCTGAGAAAACGCTCGGGCGACATCACCTCGAGAAAGGCGTCCCCCCGCGCCCGGAGATAGCGGCCCGGCCCGGTCGGCCCGAGGGGCGCCTCGTCCTCGAGCCCCCCTTCGAAGCGAAGCGCGAACTCGTCGGACGTGCGATAGGTCAGCATCGCCATGCCGCGGGCGATAGACAGGCCCTCCCCTCCCGCCCCGCGGGCGAGACCCAGAGCGACGACCCGCCTCTGGAGCTCGCGGACCGCGGTGGCGGCGGCGTGCGGCCCGGCGCCGGCGGAAATGACGACCAGCCTGCCGACGCGGTCCGGAAACTGCTCGGCGAAGCTCAGCGCCACCATCCCGCCGTAGGAGGCGCCGACGATGGCATGGGCCCGGTGCGCGCCGGCGGCGTCGAGCGCGGCCCGGATCACGAGCGCCTGGTCCGCGGTGGAGGGCGCGGCCCGGCCGGACGCGTCTGCGGCATAGTCGATGCCGAGGATCCTGAAGGCGCAAGGGTCGACCGCCGACTCCGGTCCGACCACGCCCGGCCACCAGCCCGGCCCCTCCTCGCGATTGCGGCAGACGAAGCGGTTGCCGGAAATGCCGCCGAGGGCGACGATCAGGGGCGCCTCCGCGGGGCCGGTCAGAATCGCCCGGGTCGAGGCGCCGAGCCGGCGAAGCGCCGCGGGCAGCGGAAACTCGAAATCGACGGCCGGGGGCGGCAGGCGCTCCATCAGCATCGACCGCTCCCGCGGGCCAATCGGACGGCAAACTTCACGTCATACTCCCTTCGCAATTCGAAGGGCCGATACCGCCTGAGACCCCGCTTGGTTGCCGGTCCGGCCGCATCGTCCCTTCTGGGACCGCCACCTTGCCCGGGAAGGCAGGTTGGCGTGGACCGATGAGGCCCACTCTTGATGCACGAGCTTGCGCTCGACCCACCCTCTATGTTGGAGAGGTTCAGATCGGTCAAGCGGCGTTACGGCGCCTCGCGGTCGCCAAGGCCGGGCTTCGCCGGCGGCTCGAGGCGAAAACGGGCTGAGCCTTGGCGGCCCCGGGCCGGATCAGCGGCCCGGCTGAGGCCGGTCGCTTATCGCGAGGCGGTCCGGGGCCGGTTGCGGAATACCCCATCCTCCACCCAGAGCGCGGATCAGTCCGATCGTGGCGACGTAGCGCGCGATATTGACCTGGACGGCGGTCCGGCGGTGCTCGAGGACGGTTCGAAGCCCGTCGACATAATCGAGCTGGCTGATGAGGCCGTTGGCGTAGCGGGCCCGGAGCATGACCGCCAGGGTCTCGTCGTCGTCGGCGATCGAGCGCAGGGTTTCCGCCCGGTCGCCCAGGATCCTGACCGCGCTGAGCTGGCTGTCGACGTCGCGCAGCGCCGTCAGCAGCTGCGTGCTATACTCGGCGGACGCGAGCGAGAGGTGCGGCCGGGCGGGCCCCACCCGGGCCGGGTGGCGGGCGCCGGGTAGCCCGGGGGCCGCGCAGAGGAAGCCGAGCCCGAAATTCTGCGTCGCCGAGCTCAGCAGGCTTCCCAGCGACGGCGAGGCGAAGCCCTGGGCGCCGGTAAGGCTGAGGCTTGGCAGCCAGGAGACCTTGGCGGCCCCGACCCGCGCCCGCGCGGCTTCGACGCTGCGCAGCCCCGCCGAAATGTCGGCGCGCCGGGCGATGACAATGCTCGGAATGTCCGACGGGATGATCGGCGGAGTGCCGAGTCTTCCGGGAAT
>JBEVDE010000247.1:0-7338 GCA_040514175.1 Allosphingosinicella sp.
TTACCCCCCCCCCGGCCCCGAAGGGTGGGGCGGGGGGTGGGCACGTCTCCGACAGCCCACTGCCCCTTCCGACGCACCCACCCCTGACCCCTCCCTGCGTGCAGGGAGGGGAAGACTATTTGGCCATCGGAAACAACCGCGCCCGGCGCAGCCTCAACCCCGCCGCCCGCCCGGACGGCGGGACGTTGCGGCCGGGGATGCGGACGTCGATGAGCGGGTCGACCCCGGGGATCTTGCCCTCGATCCTCGTCACTCCGCCGAGGTGGATGGCCTGGCAGATCTGCATCGGCAGGGCTCCGGCGGCGCCCTCGTCGACCAGGGTCGCGTCGTGCGGCCGGAAATAGAGAAAGGCCGGGCCGTCGGCAAAGGGCTCCACCGGAACGTCGAGCGCCTCGCCGTCGAACATCGCCCGGCCGTCCTCGACGGTCACCGCGATGCGGTTCGAATCGCCGACGAAATCGTAGACGAAGGCGGTCGCGGGCTCGTCGTAGATGATCTGCGGGCCGGCGACCTGCTCGATCAGCCCCTCGTTCATGACAACCACCCGGTCGGCGAGCTCGAGGGCCTCTTCCTGATCGTGGGTGACGAAGACCGAAGTCAGGCCCATGCGGTCGTGCAGATCCCGGAGCCATCGGCGCAATTCCTTGCGAACCTTGGCGTCGAGCGCCCCGAACGGCTCGTCGAGCAGAAGCAATTTGGGATCGACGGCGAGCGCCCGGGCCAGAGCCACGCGCTGGCGCTGGCCGCCCGAAAGCTGGGCCGGATAGCGCTTGCCGAGATGGCCGAGCTGGACGAGGTCGAGCAGCTCCTGCGCCCGGCGAAGGATCTCCGCCCTTTTCGGCCGCTCGCGCCGGCGCTTCACGGTCAGGCCGAAGGCGACGTTGTCGGCGACGTTCATGTGCGGGAACAGGGCGTAATGCTGGAAGACGAAGCCGATCCTTCGGTCGCGGACGCCGAGCCCGGTGACGTCCTTGCCCTCGAACAGGACGGTCCCGGCGTCGGGGAATTCGAGCCCCGCCATGATCCTCAGAAGGGTCGTCTTGCCCGAGCCCGAGGGTCCGAGCAGGGCCAGGAACTCGCCAGGCTTCGCCTCGAGGCTGACTCCGTTGAGAGCGGCGAAATTGCCGAAGCGCTTCACCACATTGTCGACCGCGATGCTCAATGGCCCCCGCCTTTTCCATGATAGCCGTAGCGCCATTCGAGCGCGCTCTTCAGCACCAGGGTGAGCAGGGCGAGAAGGGCGAGCAGGGACGCGACGGCGAAGGCCGCGGCGAAATTATATTCGTTGTACAATATCTCGACGTGAAGCGGCATCGTGTTGGTTCGCCCCCTGATATGGCCGGAGACGACCGAGACCGCCCCGAACTCCCCCATCGCCCGGGCATTGCACAGCAGCACCCCGTAGAGCAGCCCCCAGCGGATGTTGGGCAAAGTGACGTGCCAGAAGGCCTGCCAGCCGCTCGCGCCCAGCGACACCGCCGCCTCCTCGTCGCCGCGGCCCTGCTCGGTCATCAGCGGGATGAGCTCGCGGGCGACGAAGGGGAAGGTGACGAAGATCGTCGCCAGCACGATTCCCGGAACGGCGAAGATGATGTGCAGGTCGCGCGCCGCGAGCCATTCGCCGAACCAGCCCTGGGCGCCGAACAGGAGGACGTAGATCAGCCCGGAGACGACCGGCGAGACCGAGAAGGGCAGGTCGATGAAGGTGACGAGGATCGACTTGCCGGGAAAGTCGAACTTGGCCACCGCCCAGGCCGCGGCGAGGCCGAAGGCGACGTTGACCGGAACCGCGATCGCCGCGACCAGAAGGGTCAGCTTGATCGCCGCGATCGCGTCGGGCTGGGTGACGCTGTCGACATAGACCCCGATTCCGCCGCGAAGGGCCTCGACGAAGACCGAGATGAGCGGCAGCAGCAGGAACAGGCCGAGGAAGGCCATGGTCACGGCGAGCAGGGCCATTCGGCCGAGGCGGCCGTCGGTCGCGGGGCGCGCCGCCATCAGTCGAGGCTCCGGCTTCGGGCCCAGGCCTGGATCAGGTTGATCAGCAGGAGCAGGGCGAAGGAGATGACCAGCATCACCGCCGCGATCGCCGTCGCCCCGGCATAATCATATTGCTCGAGCTGGGTGACGATCAGCAGAGGCGCGATCTCGGAGCGGAAGGGCATGTTGCCGGCGATGAAGATCACCGACCCATATTCGCCGACGCCGCGGGCCAGGGCCATGGCGAAGCCGGTCAGCCAGGCGGGCAGGATGGCGGGCAGGATCACCAGCCGCATCGTCTGCAGCCGGCTGGCGCCGAGCGACTGCGCCGCTTCCTCGATCTCCGGCCCGATGTCGGCCAGCACCGGCTCGACCGAGCGGACGACGAAGGGCAGGCCGATGAAGACGAGCGCGACGACGATGCCGAGCGGGGTGAAGGCGACGTGGATGCCGAGCGGCATCAGATATTGGCCGAGCCAGCCATTCTCCGCATAGAGGGCGGTGAGGGCGATGCCGGCGACCGCCGTCGGCAAGGCGAAGGGCAGGTCGACGAGCGCGCTGACGATCCTTTTGCCGGGGAAATCGTGCCGGACCAGCACCCAGGCGATGAGCAGCCCGAAGACGCCGTTGACGGCGGCCGCGGCGAAGGCGGTTCCGAAGCTCACCTTATAGGCGGACAGAGCCCGCTCGGAGAGCGCGACCGCGACGAACTCGCTCCAGCCGAGGCCGGCGGTGCGGATGAAGACGGCGCTCAGCGGGATGAGGACGATCAGGCAAAGCCAGGCCAGAGTGAAGCCGAACGTGAGCCCGAAGCCGGGCAGTGCGGTCCGCTCGCCGAACCAGCGGCGCCGGGATCGAGGCGGGGGGCTCGCGGCGAGCGCGAGCGAGCCGGTCGTCATCGGCGCCTGAGGCCGGCGTAGAGGGCGTCGAAGACCCCGCCGTCGTCGAAATATTTCTTCTGGGCGGCGCCCCAGCCGCCGAAATCCCTGTCGATCTGGAGCATCGCGATCTGCGGGAAGGTGGCGGCGTGCCTCGCCGCCACCGCCGGGTCGCGCGGCCGGTAATAATGGCGGGCGACGATCTCCTGCGCCTCCGGCGTGTAGAGGAAGCGCAGATAGGCCCCGGCGACCTGGAGGGTGCCGCGCCGCTTCGCATTGCCCTCGAGCAGAGCCACGGGGGGCTCGGCGAGGATGGAGAGCGACGGGGTCACCGTCTCGAACTTGCCGGCGCCGAGCTCGCGCTGGGCGAGGAAGGCCTCATTCTCCCAGGCGATCAGGACGTCGCCGATGCCGCGCTCGGCGAAGGTGGTGGTGGAGCCGCGCGCGCCGGTGTCGAGCACCGGCACGTTGCGGTAGAGCCGGGTGACGAAGTCGAGCGCCGCCGCCTCGGAGCCGCCGCTCCTCAGGCCGTGACCCCAGGCAGCGAGGAAGTTCCAGCGCGCCCCGCCGCTGGTCTTGGGATTGGGCGTGATGACCTGGACGCCCGGCCGGACGAGGTCGCCCCAGTCGCGGATCCGCTTCGGATTGCCCTTGCGGACGAGGAAGACGATGGTCGAGGTGTAGGGCGCGCTGTTGCCGGGCAGCCGCGCCTGCCAGCCGGCGGGCAGGACGTCCGGCCGCCTCCGGCTGATCGCGTCGATGTCGTAGGCCAGCGCCAGGGTCGCGACGTCGGCGTCCAGCCCGTCGAGGATCGCCCGCGACTGCTTGCCCGAGCCGCCATGGCTCATGTTGAAGCGGATCGTCTGGCCGGTTTTGGCCAGCCATTGTTTGGCGAAGGCGGCGTTGACGTCGCGATAGAGCTCGCGGGTCGGATCGTAGGAGACGTTGAGAAGCTCGACCTCGCCGGAGGATCCGCCGCCGGAGCAGCCGGGCGAAGCGAGCGCGGCGAGGAGGGCCAGGCAAATCGTCGCGACGCGCATCTTCACCTCCCACCGGCCGAACGATTCGCCCGTAGCGGCAGCTTGAGAGTCAACCAGTGCAGTTGACAAGCGATTCGATGAACGGCCCCGGGGACGAGCCGAGGAGAGCAATCGTCCTCTCAAAGGCGCGTCGCGCCGGGAAGAGCCTAGACGGTCAGCGCCACGAACGGCACCGGCGCGCTTTTCTTGAGGACGATGGGACGGCCGCAATCGGCCTGGAACAGCTCGCCGTCGAGGAGGACGTTCGAATGGTCGCCCTCGATCCTGATCTCGTCGCCGCGCTCGAGATGGACTCCGGTCAGCCGCTTGCGGCCGAGCCGGCCGCGGACCGCGGCGAAGAAGGCGCCGAGCAGGGAGCCGAGATTGCGGTCGATGACCAGCATCTGCATCGCCCCGATGCGGGCGCCGGCGCCAGGCATGGAGCCCTTGAACAGCAGCCGCTGGAGAGTCGTCACCATCAGGAAGGCGAACTTGCCGTTCAGCTCGCCGCCCTTCATCCCCGTCACCCGAAGGTTCGCGGGCGGCGGCGGCAGGAAGCTCGCCCGGCGGCCGAGAACCACTCCGAGCAGCCCGAGCAGCAGCGCCAGAGCATGGGCCAGCCAATTGGGCAGGCCGAGCGGGTAGAGCTTGTTCCGGCAATAGAGCATCGTGTCGGCGAGATAGGCGCCGCCAAGGAACATGCCGAGCACCGGCTTGCCGTGCCCGGAGCCGCCCGACAGCGTGATCAGCTCGCGCTGGACGATGTGGGGGGCGAGATCGGTGCGGGCGATGGCCAGCACCCGCTCGAGAGTCTCGAGCGCGTCGGCGCCGGCGCCGAGATCGTAGGCGATGAGGTTGGTCGTGCCGTTGGGCAGAACCGCCACCGGCGGCGGATTGTCGCCGAAATGGCGGCCGTTGTAGATTTCGGTCAGGGCCGCCTGGACGGTGCCGTCGCCGCCGTTGATCACCAGCACCCTGGGCTCGACGAGCGCGATGGTCCTGAGCGCGGTCGCGATCTGGTCGACCTGCTCCACCTCGTAATGGAAGATGTCCTTATGGGCGGCGCAGAAGCTGCGAACGGCGGGAAGCAACGCCCGGTTGCCGGTGGAGCGGGGGTTGGAGAGAAGCGCGACCCGGGCCATTCCTACCGGCCGATCGGTGCGATGGAGAGGCCGCTGCGGTAATTGAGCACTACCGGCACCGTCCTCACGCCGCTGCCGACCGTCACCGCGGTCGAGCGGAGCGGGGGTTTCAGCTTGAGAATCGACAGCTTCGGGTTGTTCGAGAAGCCGCCGCCATCGTTCCAGTTGGTCTTGCCATTATTGTCGGCGTCATGGCGGACGGCGATGGCGTAATTGCCCGGCCTGGGAACGGCGACGCACACATTCATCGCTCCGGCGCGGGTCACCGGCAGGTCGATCCGCTTCAGCTTCTTGCCCCGAACGAGGTAATCGGCCGGATTGTCGCCGTAGAGCTGGATGCGCAGCTTGCCGACCCGGGTCTTGAAGCCGTTGATGCTGACCAGCACGGCCGGCCGGTTGGCGCCCGGGCTGCAGGCCGCCGCGTCGGGGCCGAGCGCCGCCTGCGCCGGCGCGGCGCTGGCGGTGAGGGCGGCCGCGACCGCAGCGGCGGATAGAAACAGTCTCGACATCGCCGCTAGAACTCCCGGGCGCTTGCGCCGCCGCCGAAGCGACGGAACGCGTGAATGATTTCCCCCATGGCGTCCCAATCGCCCAGCCTTGCGGCCAAATTATGGTCATGGCGGGTCCAAATGCGTTCCCAACCCTCTTGAATCGTTTCGATTGTGGCTGCGGCGCAGCGGCCTCAGCCCGGCTTTCGAGGCACGGGACGGCAGGTCTATGCTCGGCCAAACATCCATGTTAGCCTTGCTTCGGGCTCCGTGGTCACGCCGGGGCCTACGGCGCTTCGGCCGCCCCGCGGCCGGAGCGTCTCTTTTGGTAGTTATGAAGGGGGAAGCGACTGAGAATGATCGTCAAGGGCGCGATGGTCGCCGGTCTGATGGCGCTGGGCGCCTGCAATAATACGGCCTCCGAGAAAGCGGCCGACAATGTCGAGGCGGCCACGGAGAACAAGGCCGACGCGATCGAGGAGGCCGCCGACAACGCCTCCGACGCGCTCGAGAACAAGGCCGACGCCGTCGAAGCCGCCGGCCAGAATAAGGCCGAGGCGGTCCGCGACGCCGGCGAGAACAAGGCCGACGCCATCGAGGCGAACGGCCAGTAAGCCGTCCAGGGGCCGGCGGCGCCGGCCCCTGCACACCATCTCCTCCGCTTCGCCACGGGCGGCGCCCGCGTCCGTGGTTCCGCCGCGTCCAGCAAAGCCGGATGCACGGCGGCGATCCCGGCAGGATGAAGAACCGGCGCTTCGCCGCCCGGCTCGGCTTCGCCTTTGCCGGCCTGCGCCTCGTCTTCGTCCGCGAGAAGAGCTTCCGCACCCAGTGCGCCGCGGCCGCGGCCGCCGCCCTCGTCACTCTCCTGCTTCGCCCGGGTCCGCTCTGGTCGGCGCTCGTCGGGCTCTCGATCGCCCTCGTCCTCGCCCTCGAGCTGGTCAATTCCGCGCTCGAATATCTGCTCGACCATCTCCATCCGGACCTGGCCCGAGAGATCGGCGCGGCCAAGGACGCCGCGGCCGCGGCCGTCCTCCTCGCCGGCCTCGCCGCGGCCGCCGTCGGCGCCTTGATGCTGGTGGCGGCGCTCGGCCGCGGCTGAGCGCACCGTGCCGCCTCGGGAACGAATCGCCCGCCTTGCTCGCTTTCACCGCGGGCCCGATGGGGCGGCCCGATATTTCCGAGGAGAAAAGTGATGCGTCACAAAGCAGCGCTCGCGCTGGCGTCGGCCGGCATGATGGCCATGCTCGGCGGCTGCGAGACCGTCGCCGAGGAAGCGAACGAGGCGGTCGGCTTCGAATATGTGGCGATGCTCGCGCCTTCGGACGGCGGCGCCGCGAAGGGCAAGGCCGAGATCAGCCTCAACGACGCCACCAACACTTTGTGCACCGATCTCGAGCTCAGCGGAGTGACCATGACGGTCGGCCACGTCGTCAGTCCGGACGGCAATGCGATCGCTACGCTCGACGTGCCGAACGACAATGACAGCGACGATTGCGACCAGATCACCGACGCCCAGCTCGACGCCATCAAGGCCAATCCGGGCGCCTTCAAGGTCCATGTCGGGACCACCACCGGCGATCTTTACGGAACGCTCGTCAAGGAAGGCTGAGGGGACAAAGCCGGGCGAGCAAGGATGCGCCTTCCACGGTCCGGAAGGCGCATCCTTCGCTTTCACCTCCGCGACGGCCGGAACCGGACCGTTTCCGAAACGTCTTGTCCCCATCGGCCGCGCCTCTAAGCCTGCGTGCCGGGGGAGAAAAAAATGACCCTGATCCTTATCCTCGTCGTCGGCGCCGTGTGCGGCTGGCTCGCCGGAATCATTACCAAGAGC
>JBEVDE010000324.1:0-19164 GCA_040514175.1 Allosphingosinicella sp.
CAGGCGCCGACCCCGCTCACCGTCCTCACCAAGGACGACATCGAGAACACCTCGCCGACCAACAACATCGCCGACTTCGTCAACCAGCTGCCGCAGCTGGCCGGCTCGACCAAGCCCGCCAATTCGCGCCTGAATCTGTCGAACGGCTCGGCCGGCATCAACGCGCTCAACATGCGCAACCTCGGCGAGAACAGAGTGCTGATCCTCATCGACGGCCGCCGCTCGGTCGGCTCGACCATTTTCGGCTGGGTCGACATCAACACGATCCCGCAGGCGCTGGTCGACCGGGTCGAAGTGGTCACCGGCGGCGCCTCGTCGGCCTACGGCTCGGATGCGGTCTCGGGCGTCGTCAACTTCATCCTCAACAAGAAATATGAGGGCCTGCTGATCGAAGGCGACAGCGGCATCACCACCGTCGGCGACAATTTCAACTATTCCGGCAGCGTCGCCGGCGGCCTCGCCTTCGCGGGCGGACGCGGCCACGTCATCTTCAACGCCGAGATCGCGCATCAGGACGGCATCTTCTCCGTCGAGCCCGGCGAGCGCCCGTGGAATCACACCGGCTACGTGGCGGTCACCAACCCTGCGTATAACGCGACGACCAACTCCTCCGTGCCGCAATTCCTGACGACTCTGCGCGGGATCGGAGTCGGGAACCAGACGCCCGGCGGCCTGATCACCGCCTCGACCGGTGGAGTGGCAAACAAGCTGCGCGGCCTTTACTTCGGCCAGGGCGGCGCGGTGGCGGCTTTCAATTACGGCACGGGCTACAACTTCCCGGCCCTGGGCGGAGCCGCGGTGACCACCCGGACCCAGGGGCCCGACGCCTTCATCAACGATTCGGGCCGCCGCATCGGCCTGACCCCGCGCGACGATCGCTACGGTTTCTTCGGCCGGGCGAGCTTCGAGGTCGCCGATGGAGTCGAGCTGTTCGCCGAGGGCTCGTACAACCACCAGGAAGTGTTCTTCAATGCCGGCCCCAACCTCGGCTCCTACAATTTGAACACGACCGGCTGCACCACCGTCCCGGTGCCGATCACCTGCAACGCCTTCGCCCTTCAGTCGCTTGGCGCGGCGCGGCTTGCCGGAGTGACCCAAATCAGCGTCACCTCGACCGGCGGCGACCTGCCGTTCCGCGGCATCAACAACCAGCGCAAGGTGCAGCGCTACGTCGTCGGCGCGGAGGGCAGCTTCGACGCCTTCGACAAGCCGGCGCGGTGGGACGTCTATGCCCAATACAGCCGTTCGGACGTCCGCGAGCAGCTTCGCGACATCCAGAATCTCACCAACCTGACCAACGCCACCAACGCCGCCTTCGCGCCGGCGGGCAATGCGGCCGGTTATCCGGTCGGCTCGATCGTGTGCCTGATCAACGTCGACGCCAACCCCAACAACAACGACCCGGCCTGCGTGCCCTTGAACCGGCTCGGCCTCGGAGTCGCGGATCCGGCCGGGATCGATTACGCTTTGGGCGACCCCTATCGCGACCAGACGCTGGAGCAGCGGGTCGCCGGCGCGAATTTGTCGCTGACTCCTTTCGCGACCTGGGCCGGCGACGTCAGCGTCGCCGTCGGCGCCGAATATCGCGAAGAGAAGATCCGCGGCACCGTCCCGCTCGAGTTCCAGCCGATCATCAACGCCAACGGAACCACGACCAACCGCTGGTCGGTCGGCAACTATTTGCCCTTCACCGGCAAGTATAACGTCAAAGAAGCCTATCTCGAGACCGTCATTCCGCTGGGTCTGGGCTTCGAGTTCAACGGCGCCGTGCGCGCAACCGACTATTCCAATTCCGGTTATGTCACGACCTGGAAACTGGGCGCGACCTGGGCGCCCGTCGAGGATATAAGGTTCCGAGTGACGCGTTCGCGCGACATCCGCGCGCCCAACCTCAACGAGCTCTATCAGGCGGGCACGGCGAACAGCGATTCCGTGCGCAATCCCAAGTTCACGCCGGACCTGGCGAACGGTCCTCAATTCTTCAGCTATTCCGGGCTTACGACCGGCAATCCGAACCTGTTTCCGGAAAAGGCCGATTCCTGGAACATCGGCGCGGTGCTCTCGCCGCGCTGGATACCCGGCTTCACCGCCTCGGTCGACTATTTCCGGATCGACCTCCAGGACGCGATCGACACGATCAGCGCGCAGGAGATCGTCAACCGCTGCGACGAAGGCCGCACGGAATATTGCGACGCCATCACCAACGACCCCACCCGGTCGCAGCCGAACAACCCCTATCTGCTGATCAAGACCCAGCCGTTCAACTTCGTCAGCCATCTGGTGCGCGGCGTCGACTTCGACCTGGCCTATCGCCGGCGGTTCGCGGGCAGCAACAGCGTGCTGCTGAAGGGCGTGGCGACGCGCTACATCGAGAATCTTCGCGACACCGGGATCGTCGGCACAATTCCGGTCAACACGGTGGGCGCGAACGGCGGCCAGGCCAGCACGCCGAAGTGGATCTACCGCTTCAGCGCCACCTGGGATACGCCGACCTACTCGCTTACCGGCGTTGCCCGCGGCGTGAGCTCGGGCAAATATTTGGCCAACGCCATCGAGTGCCAGACCACCTGCCCGGTCTCGACGACGCAATTCCCGACCTATGACAACAACCACGTCAAGGGCGCGCTCTATTTCGACCTCAACGCGACGATGAAGTTCAGCGCGCTCGGCGACGGCGACGGGGAGTTCTTCATCAACGTCACCAACATCCTGAACGACGGCCCGATCCTCCTGCCCGAGACCGGCCTCGCGGCGAACAGCACGTTCAGCGACCTGCTCGGGCGCACCTTCCGGGCCGGGTTCCGGCTTCGGTTGAGGTAGAGGACTTAGCGGCCGGCACTCAAACCCCTCTCCCGTTCTTCACGGGAGAGAAGGGCCCCAAGCGAAGCTTGGGAGGTCAAGGTCTTGCTGAGTCCGGTTTGCAGACCCTCATTTCCCACCGCTTCGCGGCGGGCCCTCCTCTCGCGCGAAAGCGGGAGAGGGGTTGGCTTTGGGCCTGAAGGAACAGGAACAATGGATCATTACCCGCTCCGGAACGGGATCGTGCATTGCGAGGACGTGCCGCTGCCGCTGATCGCGCGGGCGGTGGGGACTCCGGTCTACGTCTATTCCGCGGCGACGATGCTGGGCCAGGCGAGGGCGCTGAAGTCGGCTCTGGCCGGGCTCGACGACCCGCTCATCGCCTTCGCCGTCAAGGCCAACCCCAATCCGGCGGTGCTCGCGACTTTCGCCGCCGAGGGGCTCGGCGCCGACGTCGTCTCGGGCGGCGAGTATCGCCGGGCGCTCGCGGCCGGGATCGCTCCGGAGAAGATCGTCTTCTCCGGAGTCGGCAAGACCGAGGCGGAGATGGCGCTCGCGCTGGACGGGGGGCTCTGCCAATTCAACCTCGAATCGGTGCCGGAAGCGGAGACGCTGTCCGGGCTGGCGCTCGCCTCGGGGCGGGAGGCGCCGGTCGCGCTTCGGGTCAATCCCGACGTCGACGCCGGGTCGCACGCCAAGATCTCGACCGGCGCCGCCCACAACAAGTTCGGGGTGGCGATAGACGACGCCCTCGCCGCCTGCGCCCGGATCAGGGAGCTGCCGGGCCTTCGGCTGACCGGGGTCGCCGTCCATATCGGCAGCCAGCTCACCCGCCTCGCGCCGCTCGAGGCGGCGTTCGAGAGGCTTGGCGAGCTGATCCGGGCGCTGCGCTCGGCGGGGCACGAGATAAGGACGGCCGACCTCGGCGGCGGCCTGGGGCTGGTCTACGATCCGTCCGCGCCGCCGCCGCCCACGCCCGCCGACTATGGCGCGATGGTCGCCCGGGTGACCCGCGGCTGGGAGACGAGGCTGATTTTCGAACCGGGCCGGCTTCTGGTCGGCGACGCCGGCGTTCTTCTGACCACGGTGATCCGGGTCAAGCCGGGGCCGGCGCTACCTTTCGTGATCGTCGACGCGGCGATGAACGATTTGATGCGGCCGACCCTCTACGATGCCTGGCATGCGGCCGAGGCCGTCGCTCCGAGCGGCGAGCATATGGTCGCCGACATCGTCGGGCCGGTCTGCGAGACCGGCGACACCTTCGCCCGGGCCCGGCGCATCGACCGGGTCGGCGCGGGCGAGCTGATGATCATCCGGACCGCCGGCGCCTATGCCGCGACCATGGGCAGCACCTATAATTCGCGCCCGCTGACCCCCGAGGTGCTGGTCAACGGCGCCGAATGGGCGGTGGTGCGTGAGCGGCCGGCGGCGGAAGAGCTGTTGAGCGGCTACAAGCCTCCGCCCTGGCTCGCGCCTACCCGGTAATCGGCACTTGTTGCGCCGCAGCAGGTGACAGTTACCTGTTGCATTGCAGCAGGTGACAGGTACCTGCTGCGCTGCGGCAGACGGGTGGATGTTTGAGGTGCCCAGAGGGGAAAGCCCGGCGAATCTCCTCGCCAAGCGGCTTTTCCAAGTTTAACAGTGAGTTGGGGTTCCCGCTCGACTGATGAGATTCGTTTCACCCGAACCTGGTCGGGGCGGGTCGGAAACGGGCGGCAGGGGTAATGTGGGGTTGGGGTGAACGACACCGTCGAATATAAGGCCGATCCGGCGCTCGCCTGCTTCGTGCTGCTCGCACGATTCCTCGGCATTCCGGCGGATCCGCGCCAGATCGCGCACGAGCGGGGCAAGGGCGACCAGCCCTACACGCTCGAGGACCTGTCGCGGATCGCCAAGCAGCTCGGCATGGTCGGCCGCGTGCGCCGCTGCGAGGCGACCGAGCTCCACAAGATGCCGCTTCCGGCCATCGCCCAGCTGAACGACGGCGACACGGCGGTGATCCTGAAGCTGGAGGACGACACCGAGGAGCCGCGCGCGCTCGTCCAGTTCGGCGATCGCGAGCGGCCCGAGGTGTGGACCGCCCAGGAGCTTCGCGAGCGCTTCGCCGGCCGCCTGCTGCTGATGACGTCGCGCGAGAAGATGGCGGGGGCCTCGCGGCCGTTCGACATCAGCTGGTTCATCCCGGCGCTGGTCAAATATCGCCGGCCGCTGAGGGACGTACTGATCGCTTCCTTCTTCATGCAGCTGATGGGGCTGGTCTCCCCGATCTTCTTCCAGCTCGTCATCGACAAGGTGCTCGTCCACCAGTCGCTGACCACGCTCGACGTGCTCGCCTTCGGGCTGGCGGTGGTTCTGATCTGGGAGACGGCGCTGTCGGGCCTTCGCAACTGGCTGTTCGCGCACAGCACCAACCGGGTCGACGCGGAGCTCAGCGCCCGCATGTTCCGGCATTTGCTCAACCTGCCGCTCTCCTATTTCGAGGCCCGGCGGGTGGGCGACAGCATCGCCCGGGTGAGGGAGCTGGAGAGCATCCGCGAGTTCCTCACCTCGAACGCGGTCACGGTGGTGATCGACCTTTTCTTCACGATCGTCTTTTTCGCGGTGATGTACCTCTACAGCCCGATGCTGACCCTGATCGTGCTGGCGTCGATCCCGATCTACGCGGCCATCTCGATCTTCATCACCCCGCCGCTTCGCGCCCGGCTCGACGAGAAGTTCCGCCGCGGCGCGGAGAACCAGGCTTTCCTGGTCGAGACGGTGACGGGGGTAGGCACATTGAAGGCGATGGCGGTCGAGCCGCAGATGCGCGAGCGCTGGGAGAAGCAGTTCGCCGCCTACACCCAGACCGGCTTCGCCGTCACCAAGCTGGCCAATTGGGGCAATCACCTCATCCAGATCGTCTCCAAGCTCACCACCGTCGCCATCCTCTATTTCGGCGCCAAGGCGGTGATCGCGGGCGATCTCAGCGTCGGCTCGCTGGTCGCGTTCAATATGCTCGCCGGCCGAGTGGCGGCGCCGATCCTGCGTCTGTCGCAGCTCTGGCAGGACTTCCAGCAGGTCCGGATCTCGGTCGACCGCCTCGGCGACGTCCTCAACGCCCCGGCCGAGCCGGAGCATAATCCCAACCGCGCCAGCCTTCCGGCGATCAAGGGCAATGTCGAGTTCGACAAGGTGCGCTTCCGCTATCGCCCCGATGCTCCGGAGGCCCTGCGCGGGGTCAGCATCAAGATCGCCGGCGGCGAGATGCTCGGGATCGTCGGCCCCTCGGGGTCCGGCAAGTCGACCCTGACCAAGCTCGTCCAGCGGCTCTACGTGCCCGAGCAGGGGAGGGTGCTGATCGACGGGGTCGACCTCGCCCTGGTCGATCCGGCCTGGCTCCGTCGGCAGATTGGGGTCGTCCTCCAGGAGAATATCCTGTTCAACCGTTCGGTCCGCGAGAATATCGCGCTCGCCGATCCGACCCGGCCGATGGAAGCTGTCCTCGCCGCGGCGCAGCTCGCCGGGGCGCACGAGTTCATCCTCGAGCTTTCCCACGGCTACGACACGATCATCGACGAGCGCGGCGCCAATCTGTCGGGCGGCCAGCGCCAGCGCATCGCCATCGCCCGGGCCCTGATCGGCGACCCGCGCATCCTGATCCTCGACGAGGCGACGTCGGCGCTCGACGCCGAGAGCGAGGAGATCATCCAGAAGAACCTGCGGATGATCGCCCACGGCCGAACCGTCATCATCATCGCCCACCGGCTGTCGGCGGTCAGGCAATGCCACCGGATCATCACCGTGGAGGCCGGCGACATCACCGAGCAGGGCACGCACGAGAGCCTGCTCGCGACCGGCGGCCGCTATGCCGACCTCTACCGCAAGCAAATGGGGGTGGCCGCGTGAGCGCGATCGCCGAGCGCTTCCCGACCCTGTCGCGCCACCTGGCGGTGCTTCGCCAGGCATGGCGCAACCAGAATGAGGCGGACCGCAACCGGAGGCCGATGGAGGAGCATGAATTCCTTCCGGCGGCGCTCGAGATCATGGAGAAGCCGCCGAGCCCGGGCCTGCGCTGGCTGATGCTGGCCTTGTGCAGCCTGTTCGCGATCGCCCTCGCCTGGTCGTTCATCGGCAAGGTCGACGTCGTCGCGGTGGCGAGCGGCAAGACCCTGCCGGTCGCCAACGTCAAGGTCGTGCAGGCGATGGAGATCGGCGTGGTGCGGACCATCCACGTCCGCAACGGCCAGCGGGTCAGGAAGGGCCAGCTGCTGATCGAGCTCGACAACACCACGTCGGGGGCGGAGGAGGCGCAGGCGACCCGGGGGCTGCTCTCGGCCAGGATCGCGCGCGCGCGCAACGACGCCCTGCTCGACCATCTCGCCGGCCGGCCCGCGCGCTTCGTCGCTCCGCCGGGGACACCGGCGCAGGTGGCGATGACCCAGAACATCGTCATCTCGAGCGCCGTCGCCGAATATGAGGCCGAGCGCGCCAGCCTCGTGCAGAGCCGGGCGGAGCGGAATGCCGAGCTGAGCGGCTCGCTGGCCGAGATCGAGAAGCTGAAGCAGACCCTGCCGTTGATCGATCAGCAGCTCGAGGCGCGCCGGCAGCTCAGCGCGAGGGGCCATTATCCCAAGTTGAAGGTGCTCGAATATGAGCAGCTTCGAGTGGAGCATCTGCAGAATATCGAGGTTCAGCAGAGCGTCGCCGCCAAGGCGCGCGCGGCGATCGGCAATATCGACGCCCAGACCGCCCGCCTGCGCCAGGCCTTCGCCAAGACCGCGAGCACGGAAATGGCCACGGCGGAGGACGAATCGAGCGTTCGCGGCGAGGAGCTGCGCAAGTCCGAGCGCCGGCGCTCGCTTCAGCAACTTCGCTCCCCCGTCGACGGCGTCGTCCAGCAACTCGCCATCCATACCGTCGGCGGGGTGGTCCAGCCGGCCGAGCCGCTGATGGTGATCGTGCCCTCGGGAAGCGAGGTCGCCGTCGAGGCCCAGATCCTCAACAAGGATATCGGTTTCGTCCGCGAGGGGCAGCCGGTGCGGGTCAAGCTCGAAGCCTATAATTTCACCGATTACGGCCTGATCGAGGGGGTGATCGAGACGATCAGCCGCGACGCCATCCAGGACGAGAAGCTGGGCCTGGTCTACGCCGCCCGGATCCGCCTCAACCGCAACCATCTCATCGTCGGCGGGCAGGCCCAGCTGATCGGGCCGGGCATGGCGGTCCAGGCCGAGGTGAAGACGGGCGAGCGCCGGATCATCAAATATCTGCTCTCGCCGATATCGCAGACGGTGGCGGAGGCCGGCCGGGAGCGCTGAGGGGCGATTATCCTCCCCGTCGCTAAGCGGTGGGGAGGGGGACCTCCCGAAGGGTGGTGGAGGGGTGATTGGCTCAACCTAAGCGGTTCTGGCAGAAATCCTCGAATCCCAATGCCAGCTACCCCTCCACCATGCTTCGCATGGTCCCCCTCCCCATCTTCGATGGGGAGGATAATCAGGCGGCCGGCGCGCTCATCTTCTCGGCACCCATCTTCTTCAGGGTTTCCGCGTCGACGAGCCGGGTGACGATCGGGTGAAGGCGGAGCGAGCCCTCCTTCACCACCTGGCTGAAATTGGCGATCACGCTGGCGGTGCTTCGGGCGTCCGGAGCGATCACATCGAGCAGCCAGTTGATCGATCCCGAGGTCCAGTCCTCCGCCTTGAGGCGGACCGGGAAGACTCCGGCGCGGATCTGCTCGCGGATCTGCGCGTCGACCTCCTCCGAAACGCTCGCCCAGATGGCGACCCCGGCAATGTCGGAGAGCTCCGGATCGGACTGGGCCGAATGGGCGAGGGCGACCCGGTCGCGGATCAGCGGCTCAAGCACGAGATGCTGGAGGTCGGCCACCGACTGATGGCGGTAGCGCGGCAGCATCATCATCGCCATCACGACCTTGCCGAAGCTTTCGCGCACGTGGAGGCGAAGCTGGGCGACCTTCTTGAGAATCTCGGGGTCGAGCTGGGGAGCGGGCGCGTCGCCCGGGGCCGCCGTGTCGGCGCCGTTGGCCTGCGGAACGCCCGCGACCTCATTTGCCGGAGTCGCTTCGCTTCCCATGTTCTGCGCACCGCCTGATTTCTTGGCCACTGTGTCGGTCCCCCTGATCGTGAAGGGCAATTACTGCGGTTTCGTACCGAGTCAATGCGGACGCCGGAACAAAGCCATTCAAGGCCAACGGCATAGGCGCAGCGCCGGCCAGCCGCGGCCGGTTCAGCCGGCCGCGCCCATCGAGCTGACGAAGTCGGCATGGGGCGGGAGCATGTCCGCCTCCCGGCGCGACTGCCGGGCGGCGGAGTCGATCAGTCGCGCCAGCTCCTCCCCGGTCGGCTGGTCCGCAAGCGGGTGATGGGCGCGCGGCCTCAGGCCCTGCCCATACATCACCTGCAGCCAGCTGATCTCGTTGAACAGCTCCTGGTTGTACCGGATGATGGCGCCGTGCGATTCGAACAGCTCGATCTTGTGGGCGAGGCTTGAAGGAAGCTCGACCTCCCGGCAGCGGCGCCAGAGCTCGCCCTCGCGCCGGTTCAGCCGGTAATGGAGGAAGATGAAGTCGCGCACCGCTTCCCATTCGAAATCGGTCTGGGCGTTGAACTCGGCGATGTCCGCCTCTTCGAAGCGATTGGTCGGAAAGAGCGAGAGCAGGCGCGCGATGCCGCTCTGGATGAGGTGGATGCTGGTCGATTCGAGCGGCTCGAGGAAGCCGGCGGCCAGACCGAGCGCGACGCAATTCTTCTTCCAGGCCTGGCGCCGCTTGCCGGCGAGGAAGCGCAGCCGGTTCGGCGCGGCCAGAGGCTCGCCGTCGAGATTGGCGAACAGGGTCGCGGCCGCTTCGTCGTCCGAAATATGGTCGCTGCAATAGACGTAGCCGTTGCCGGTGCGGTGCTGAAGCCCGATGCGCCACTGCCAGCCCGCCTCGCGCGCAGTCGAGCGCGTATAGGGCACGAGCGGATCGACCCGGGCGCAGGGGACGGCGATCGCCCGGTCGCAGGGGAGATAGCCCGACCAATCCTCATAGCCGCTGGCGAGAGTCTGCTCGATGAGCAGGCCGCGGAAGCCGCTGCAGTCGATGAACAGATCCCCGTCGATACGCTCGCCACTCTCCATGACCAGCGCCTCGATGAAGCCGGACTCGCCGTCGACCGCGACCGAGCCGATCTTGCCCTCGGTGCGGCGGACGCCATTGGCCTCGGCGATCCGGCGCAGGAATCGCGCATAGAGGCTGGCGTCGAAATGATAGGCGTAGCCGAGGCCCGTGGGCTGGCCGTTCACATGCGACGGCAGGTGGCCGAAGCGGTTCTCCCGGGCGGCGATGCCGTTGGCAGAGAAGTCCCAGAGGCCCAGGGCGCCGCCTTGCGCGTGGTAGCGCAGCCAATATTGGTAGAAGGGCAGGAGGCCCAGGCCCCGGCCCATCGAGCCGAAGCCGTGGAAGTAGCGCGAGCCCGGCTCGATCCAGTCGACGAAGTCGATGCCGAGCTTGAATGTGCCTTGCGTCTGGCGAAGGAAATCTGCTTCATCGATGCCGAGATTGTCGTTGAAGAGGCGGATCTGGGGAATCGTGGCCTCGCCGACGCCGACCGTTCCGATCGCCTCCGATTCGACGAGGCGGATGTCCGCGCCGCGGCGGAAGAAGCGGGCGAAGGCGGCCGCCGCCATCCAGCCGGCGGTGCCGCCGCCGGCGACGACGATCCGGTAACGGCCGCCGTCGGGGTTCGACTGGGTCGCGCTCATCGTCCGGCCCTGAAAGAGGGGGAGGTGCCATGGCCGAAGCGACGACCGGGCCGCCCCGCCAGGTCGGCCTCAACCCCGCGGCGCGGATCAGGATCGTGCCCATTGGCCGCTCGCGCGAGCCGGTGATCGCCGTCGAGGAGGCGCTGCTCGACCCGGAGGCGGCGATCGAGCAGGCCGTGCCGCTGAACTTCAAAGCCGCCGACGAGGGCAGGGGCGGCTTTCCCGGAGTGCGGGCGCCGGCGCCGCGGGCCCTGGCCGAGATCCTCGTCGAAGGCGCGATGCCTCTGATCGAACGGGTGTTCGGCCTGAAGCGCGCTTACCTCTCCGGCTTCGAGGCGAGCTTTTCGATCGTCACCGCTCCGCCGGCGGCGCTCCATCCGATGCAGCGGATCCCGCATATCGACACGCGCGATCCGCGCCGGATCGCGATCCTCTGCTATCTCGGGCGCGGCGGTCTGGGGGGCACCGCCTTCTTCCGCCAGGAATCGACCGGCCTCGAGCAGATCGGTCCGGACCAGTTCGACTCTTATCACGCCGCCCGCCGGGCCGACCTCGCCCGGGTGCCCCCCGGCGGCGGCTATCCCGGCGCCGGGACTGCGGGCTATAGCGAGACGGCCCATTTCGAGGCGCGCTTCAACCGCTTGCTCATCTATCGCAGCTGCTCGCTTCACAGCGGCATCATCCCTTCCGATTTGAACTTGAGCGCCGACCCGCGCTTCGGCCGGCTGACGGCGAACCTCTTCGTCGACTTCGCCGGGGCTAGTTGACGGGAGCCGATTGCGAAGTCAATGCGGCCGGCCCCGCGGCCGAAGTGCCGATCTTGCCACTCAACTGATCCGATTTTGCGATCTTAGGTTGTTGATCCGGGCGGCGATTCCGGGAAGATTGTCGACCTAGGGGGGAGTCCCGATCGGGCCGACCGGCGATGGCCGGAGGATTGCTGAAGACGCGCGGGCCGCGTTTTCCGTGCGGATTGGTGCTGCCCCCGAGCGTGGAGGGTATCGCTTATGGGGGCTGGGCTGAGTTCGAACCGCATCTCTGGAAATCGGGCTCGACTCGGGCGGGTGCGTCCGAGCGTGCGTGTGCGGGGGCCGGCCGCATGAGCGACTATGTCTGGGTCAGCAACATGAACGCGGACTCGATGCTGACGAAATACATGAGCTCCGACGTCGGCGAACGGACGACGGAGCAAGCTCAGGACGGGTTGAGGATCAAGTGGTTCGGCAAGCCCGCCCCGCCCGATTACGGCCCCAGGAAGATCTGGGCCGACGAGATACATGAAGACGAGCGGGCGATGAGGCCCAAATATACGCCCGAGCCTCTGTTCGACGCGGACGGCTTCTGGATCGTGTGCTCCAAGGCCGCCGAGATCCTTCGCGGCTTCGACCTGGGCGGCGGCACCCTCAACCGCGTCAGCGAGGGCGTCTGGGCGCCGGATCCGGCCGTGCGCGACCCCGACGAATGGTTCTGCTGGACGTTCGGAAACGCGAAGAAGGCCTTTCTCCAGGCGCACTCGCCGCAGGCGCCGGGCCGCGACGGACCCGAGCTGCGGGACGTCTGCAACATGCCGTTTGCGATGGCCGACGATGTGATCGCCGTCTCCGCGGACGCGACTCGAGGCCCGGACGTCTGGATAGATCGCGGGCTGGCGAGATCGGTTTTCCTGAGCCGTGCTCTCGGGGACGCGCTCGACTCGGCGGGGTTGGGCAAAGCTTTTCGAATTTACCGCGCGCGCGTGGTCTGATCTTACAAAGGGGACGGGCAAATGCCGGTCGGGGGTACTGAGTTTTTCGGCGAGTTCCAGAGCGAGCACAATCTCAGCCAGGATCTGTTCAAGGGCGATCGTGCCAATATTCTCAGGTCGATCGGTTTCGAACGGGACCAGGCGAGCAACCGGCGCGCCCTGTTCACAAGCCAGGACATAGTCGGACAGCTCGAGTCCGATCCGGCCACCGCGGAATATCGGGCGCTCCTGCGCAAAGCGGGCTGGGGCACCGTGCTCCATCGCGGCGGCGACACCAGCGTCGGCGGCTTCCAGGAAGCGAAGACCGAGTTCCAGCGCAGGCTGGTCGACAACTGGATCGAGCGCTTCCTCGATGCGGACGATCCTCGCCACATCTCGCAGGATTCGCTTCGGCGTTCGGTGGATATGCTGAGCCGGTTCAGCGACAATGTCTCCCAGGGACTCGTCATCGACCCCGACACGGGGCGGCCGCTGGGCGTCATGGGCGCCGACTACACGCCCGAAAAGTATCAGCGGGCCTGGCAGCAATTCAGCGAGAATTTCGATCCCTCGATGCTCGAATCGGGGACCCCGGAAGCGACCCGCCTCGCGGCCGAGCTCGACACCTACCACAATGCCCGCGACACGACTTTGTGGAACGACGATGTCGCCCGCTACAATCATGTCGACCGGGCCATCCGGGAAGCGCGCGCCGCCGGGAAGATCACGGCCGAGCAGTTCAACGAGCAGCTGCGCAAGCTGGGGACGGCGAAGACCAACGGCGCCCGCGTCCGCAACGCCGGCATCCTCGCCTATCGCGACATCTCCTCCGCCTACCAGTCCAACATCGGCAAGATCGCCGAATTCGCGCGCCGGGCTCTCGCCGAAGGCCGGGCGATCGGCGAGATCGCGCACGGCGCGACCGTTTCCGCCCTGGAAACCATCGTCGGGGAAAAGATCCGGCTGGTCGACATCGAGGCCGCCAACGCGTCCAGGCTGCCGGCGCGGCTCAGCGATTACGGAGTCCAGACGGCGCGGGCCATGCACCGCACCGCCGTCCGGCTGGGGACGAGAGCGTCGGCGGCGGCGGACGCGATCAACAGCAACCAATGGATCAGCGGCTATAAAGGCGTCGCCCTCGGTCTGGGCATTGGGTATGCGGATACCGTCTACGACAGCGTGAAGAAGGGCTGGAATACCGGCGACTGGAGCGATTTCTGGATCGAGTCGGCGAAATGGGGCGCCGTCACGGCCGGAGCGTTCGCCGCGGTCGCGGTGGTCACGGCGGTGGTGGCCGGAACGGCGGCGGCGCCGTTCGTCGCTGCGGGCCTCGCGATCGCCGGGCTGGTGGGCGGCGCGATCGCGCTCGCCGACCTCGCCGGAAAGGTGATCAACGACATCTTCGGGATAGAAAGCACGCCGCTCGCGGACGGCGCCGTGACCAATCCGGAGACCATGTTCAACAACAATACGGGCGAGCGGATCCTCTACGACTGGATCACCGGCCAGCTCGGCAGCCGGACCTATCTCCAGTCGCTTGAGATCCTCTACCAGGCGGACGACCAGAGCGACGAGTTTCCGGACGATGTCCTCGGAACGGACAAGAGCGAGCTCTTCTACGCCTTCAACGGCGCCCGCGTCGACGGCTCCAGCGGCGACGACGAGATCTACCATGTCGGCGGCTATGGCACCGCCAGCGGTGGCGAGGGCAGCGACATCGTTCTCGGCCTCAACGGCCGCGTCCTCTCGGCGGGCTCCGTCCTCTACCCGTGGATGAACGAATATGCCGACGAGCGCATCCGCGAGAACCAGCGCATCGCAGCCGAGAATGCCGAGCGGGCCGAGCTTGGACTGACTCTCCTGGAGGTCCTTCCGACCCTGCCGAGGAGCCCGCTGGCGGAAGAAGACATCACCCTCAAGCTCGACGGCGGCGCCGACAACGACATCGTCTTCGCGCTTGGCGGCGAACGGGTCACGACCCTGGGGGGAACCGGCCGGGACTGGGTCTACAACCGGTCGAAGAATGGCATCATCTACGGCGACACCGAAAGCGGGACCTACGAGACTCCCCGGCTGGGCCCGGACGGCCAGCCCCTCTACAATGAGCAGGGATATCCGCTGACGGACACGGTTCCCGTCGAGGACGTGAGCGCCAACTCGGACAATATCTGGTTCTACGCCGACACGACCCTGATGGATGCGCAGCACCACGACCTGCTCAAATATTTCGGAATTCCGCTGACCGGCGGCGACGCCAACGGCGGCGTGGCGGGCTTCGCGATCATGAACGGGCTGTTCGGCGCGGCGATCGGGATGGGCAACATCCTCCGCTATATCTCCGGAACGGCGCAGGATTGGACCGACGAAGTCTATATCGACCACATCCAGCCGTGGATGATCTACACGTTCCAGCGTGACGAGGATGGCAACCTCGACATGTATATCACCAACGCCTTCGAGCAGATCTTCAGCGGGATGATGGCGGCGCTCGGGCAGGAGGCGCCCGATTCGCCGGACTCGATCCACAAGGGCTGGATGAAGATCGAGAATGTCGACGTCGTCGGCTCCAGGCTCGGCATCCTCCAGGCGGCGGCGGGCGAGCAGGTGCTGAACGGCGTCAAGGGCGGCGACCTCGGCATGGTGTTCCGGGCGGTCAACCCGCTGCAGGCCCTGCTGCCGGTGCTCAACCTGGTGCCGGGCCTGATCGGTGCGGCGCTCTATTATACGGTGCTCGCCGACGCCCTCATCTCGACGGTCGAGGCGATGAAACGCTTCACCAAGGCGATGAAATGGGCCGACGGCGCCGATCCGCTGGTCATCGACCTCGACGGCGACGGCATCGAGACGACATCGCTCGATCAAAGCCGCGCCTATTTCGACGTCGACGGGGACATGTTCCGCGAGCGCACCGGCTGGCTCAGAGGCGACGACGGTTTCCTCGTGCTCGATTCCAACGGCAACGGCCGGGTCGACGGCATCGCCGAGCTGTTCGGCGACCGGGCGCAGGGCGGCTTTGCCGAGCTCGCCGCCTACGACAGCAACGGCGACGGCAAGATCACGGTCGCGGACATCATCTGGGGCGAGCTTCGGGTCTGGCAGGACCGCGACCGCGACGGCGAGACCGACGCCGGCGAGCTCAAGAGTCTCGACTCGCTCGGCATCGTCTCGCTGAGCCTCGGCGCAACGCCGCTGAACGTCACTACGCCGCAAAATGCGCGGCTGCTCTCGAGCGCCGACGTCGGATTCGCCAACGGCCGGACGACGCGGATGTTCGAGGCGATCTTCACCGCCAACGAGGTCGATACGAAATTCGCCGGCGAGGCCGGCTTCGCGCCCTGGCAGGCCAGCGACGTGCTCAATGCCAAGGGCTTCGGCACGGTCACCGACCTCGCGGTCGCGGCGGCCAACGATCCCGAGTTCGCCGAGCTGGTGCAGGCCCGCGCCGCGGCGATGACGGTGCCGAAGATCAAGACCCTGGTCGCGCAGGCCGGCGACGTGCTGGGCGGCTGGGGGATGACCCTGGAAACCAGCCGCGAGCTGGTCGCGGTTCGGCTGGACGGCACGGGCGCGATGCTCGATCGGGCGATCTACGTCGAGGACCAGGCCGGCGGCTATTGGACGCTCCGCTCAGGGGCTCCGGTTCTGGACGGCGCAGGGACCGCGGTCGCCCGGCCGACGCTGGAGCAGGTGCTGGCGCAAGGCGGCGGGTGGCGGCTCGAACAGGCCTGGTCGCCGGCCTCGCGGGGCGAAGCGCTGACCAAGCGCGACGAGGCGCCCTATCTGATGCGGCTTCAGGGGGGCCGGGCGATCATCCTCGACTACGGCGTCAAGCTGGCCGACGGCCGCTGGGCCCTCGCGTCCGCGCCGGGAACGGCCTACGCGAGCGTCGAGGCGATATTGGCGCTTCCGCATGCAGCCGGCACCGAATGGCGGCGCGAAGACCTCCAGTTCAACCCCCTCGCCGATCTTCCGGTCGAGGCGATCGGAGTCCGCTTCACCGACGGCAAGGTGGTCGACTACACCGTTCAGGTCACCGATCGCGACGGCACCTTCTACGTCTGGGCGCGCAATCTCGATCGGGCGCTCGAGCTGGAATGGAAGACGGGCGATTATCGGGAGTTCAATCTCCGCAACTACGAGGTCGACTTCGACAGCCTCGACGAGGTCGGCTCTACCGACGATTCGACCTACCGCGTCGAGCTTCTGACGCCCGCCCAATTCCACTTCGCGATGAGCCTGGGCGGCGCCGCATTCCACCCGGAAATGCTGTCGGCCGTCGCCAACGATGTCACCGGCCATCTCGCTTATTCGGTCAACGACAGCGGCAGCGCCAGCCTTGCGCCCGACAGCTATGTCTCGTCGATCAAGACGATGATCTCGCTGCTCCAGCCGGCCATGGAGCAATATGTCATCGTGTCGCGGCGTTTCGCCGTGCGCATGGCCCTCCAGGGCGGGCTTTCGGAATTCGCGCGCGGCATCGATTACGACGCGTCGCGCGACGTCTTCACGGCGACCACCGACCGCCAGATGGCGCCGATGTTCGAGGCGATCTTCGAGGCCGCACCGGCGTCGAACGCGAACGATGCCGTTCTCGACTATCTCACCGACTGGAACGAGCTGCTCTGGCAGATCTACCCCGATTTCGCGCCCGCGGACGGCGGAGTCCTGAACGCCAAGGTCGGCATCGACCAGGCCTACATCATGCAGATGCTGATCCAGGCCTATGAGAATGTCGGAGTCGATCTCGACATTCGCGGCGTGGCCCATGCCTTGTCCGTGGACGAGACGAGGATCCGCACCCATCTGGCTTCGGATACGCAGGTCGCCGGCACCGACGGCACCGACTTCTTCTACATGACCGGCGGCAACCAGACCGTCACCGGCGGAATGTCCGCCGATTATTATTTCGTCGGAAAGAATTCGGGCGACGACTATATCAACGACAAGGATCTCGGCGGCGACGACGAGCTCCGCTTCACCGACGTCAAGTCCGACGACGTCAAGGCGATCCGCGACGGGCAGGACCTCATCCTGCAGATCCGCGGCCGCACGAACTTCATCCGCCTGACCGACCAGTTCCTCGGCGAGCTCAACGAATACGCCACCAACGGCAAGCAGTTCGAATCGGGGGTCGATTCGATCATCTTCTCCGACGGCGTCGTCTGGGACCGCTTCCGAATGGCGCTCGAAGTCGTCGACTATGAGCGGGCGGAAGGGTTGTTCAACGACCCGCTGACCGGCTCGGGATCGGCGGACGTGCTGATGGGCGGCAAGGGCAACGATTTCCTGAGCGGCAACGTCGGCGGCGACATCTACGTCTTCCGTCGGGGCGACGGCCAGGACGTCATCAACGATCTCGGCGGTTTCTCGTTCGGCCCGATCAAGGCCGGCCTCGACTTCCTCCAGTTCCGCGGCGACATCACCGCCAAGGACCTCTATCTGATCCGCGACGGGGCGAGCGAAAACCTCAAGCTGTACATTCGCGACGCCAACGGCCAGATCAACCGCGACGCGAATGGCCAGATCACCAACGACGGCATCGAGATCGTCGGCCAGTTCGGCGGCGTTCGGCTGAACTTCGGGCTGTTCGCGGAGGCGCTCGGAAGCAGCGACGGGCTCGACTATATCGCTCCCAACCTGATCGAGAAGTTCATCCTCGGCGACAACACCTCGCTCGACTTCAGCGAGATCGTCAGACAGGTCCTCGAAAACGCCAAGACGGACGGCGACGACGCCATTTACGGCCTCCTCAACGACAATACGCTCGATGGCGGCAAGGGCGACGACTATCTTACCGGCCGCGAGGGCACGGACACCTACAAGTTCGGCCGCAATTACGGCCAGGACGTCGTCGAGGACGCCGATTATTCGCTCGCCTTGTTCGGTCCCAAGGACGATTTCCTCCAGTTCACGGACGATCTGCGCTGGACCGATTTCGACTTCCTGCGCGAGGGCAAGAGCGACACCCTGACCCTTCAGGTCAAGGGAACGACCGACCAGCTGATCCTGACGGAATATCTGAAGGAGGTATTCCTCGTCGGCTACGTCAACCTGCTCGAGACGATCACGTTCGCCGACGGCACCAAATGGTCGTATCTCAAGCTGCTCCAGCATTATGTCGACATCGCCAAGACCGACGGCAACGACACGATCTACGGCTTCGAAGGAATCAGCGATTCGATCGACGGCGGGCTTGGCAACGACCGGCTCGAGGGCCTGAGCGGCAACGACCGCTACGTCTACGGCCGCAATTACGGCAACGACACCATCCTCGACGACAGCGGCGAGGAGCGGATCCAGTTCAACGGCATCGCCTCCACCGAGATCACCTTCTCGCGCACCGCGCTCGATCTGATCATGACGGTCACCGCGACCGGCGAGCGGATCGTCCTCGAGAACCAATATGTGCGCGACGACCAGCAGCATTTCGCCGTCGAATATTTCGAGTTCAGCGACCGCACCCTCGTCTTCACCGACTTCAATCCCGAGGACATGGACCTCGTCGGCACCAATGCCGGCGAGGAGATTACCGGCTCCAACTTCGCCGAGACCCTCGACGGCCGCGGCGGCAACGACACCCTGATCGGCGGCGACGGCGGCGACACCTACAAGTTCGACGTCGGCTATGGCCAGGACGTCATCGTCGACCGGCGCATCCGCGCGTCCTGGGGGGACCGGCCGCGCGCGCACGTCCGCGTCGACGATGTCGTGGAGTTCGGGGACGATATCACCCGCGCCAATGTCGTGTTCACCAAGGACGGCGACGACCTCGTCATCTCGGTGCGCGACCGCACCGACACGCTGCGCATCCGCAACCAGTTCCGCGGCATCGACGACGGTATCGAGCGCTTCGAGTTCAAGGACGACGGCAGCTTCCTGCTGATCTCCGACGTCGAGGA
>JBEVDE010000392.1:0-3121 GCA_040514175.1 Allosphingosinicella sp.
TGGGCCTCGCAGAAATACCAGCGGTCGGGGCTGTGCGGCGATTTGGGCGCCGGACGGTCGCCGGGTTCGCTGCAGCCCTCACGGTCGCACAGGCGCACGCGCGCCGCCTCGCGCTCGGCTCCATAGGCACGCCAGCGCGGAAATCCCCAGTCGTTGGATCGTGTCTGTCGAGCCATGTTCGGTTCTAATCCAAAACGGAGGAAAAAGTGCCAGAGGATCTATAAGCCGGGTTCTGTCCACCCGCCTATGCCAAAAGGCTTCGGCGGGATGGGCGACCATTCGTCTGGGAGACGGATCGCTCCGCCCCTCAAGCAACCAACCCGGACGGTCCTGGGCGGAACGAGCCCACGGGGATTCCCCAAAAAGTTTCCTCTTCGAGGTGGCCCCACGCCATCCCTATTCGGTCTTGCTCCCGGTGGGGTTTGCCGTGCCGGCCGCCGTTGCCGGGACCGCGGTGGGCTCTTACCCCACCCTTTCACCGTCACAGGGCCGAGGCCTTTGCGACTTGCTTTCTGTGGCACTTTCCCTGGGGTCACCCCCGCCGGACGTTATCCGGCACCGCCGTTCCATGGAGCCCGGACTTTCCTCGGCCCGCTTGCGCGGGACGCGGCCGCCCGATCCTCTGACTCGGGCTATCTAGGCGGTGCGCTCCGGCTATCCAAGAGCAAACCGAGCAGGATCGCCCTCGTCTCCCCATCGATCTCACCGTCGATCAGCTCGGGACGGAAACGGCGCTGGAAGGCGGCGACCGCGGCCCTGGGCTTGTGGACGTCATAGCCATAGCGGTCGAGCGCGAGCAGGAAGCCGCCGTCGGTCCACAAAGGGTCGATCAGATTTCCGGCCGGGCGGGGCATGGCGAGGCCGAGCCGGGCGAGGCGCGGCCAGTCGAACAGCTCGCCCGGATCGCGCTTGCGCGCCGGGGCGATGTCCGAATGGCCGACGACGTAGGGCGGCCGGATGCCGTGGCGGGCGACGATATCGGCGACCAGCGGGATCAGGGCCTCCATCTGCGCCTCCGGGAAGGGCCGATAGCCATATTCATGGCCGGGATTGACGATCTCGACGCCGATGCTGGCCGAATTGATGTCGACGGCGCCGCGCCAGAAGGCCCGGCCGGCGTGCCAGGCGCGCTTCGCCTCGTCGACCATGCGGAGCATCGTCCCGTCCTCGTCGACGAGATAATGGCACGAGACCCGAGCCGCCGGATCCTTCAGACGTTCGATCGCCGAGGCCGAATCCGCCATGCCGGTATAATGGAGGACGAGCATCGAGACGGGCAGCGCGCGTTCGTCGAAATTGGGCGAAGGAGCGTCGATAAACCCGTCCATCGCCCCTTCCCGCACCAAGAAGGGCGCGGCGTCAAGAGGTGGCCATTCCCGTCATTCCGGCGAAAGCCGGAATCCATGAACGCGGTCCAAGCCTGTTCGCCAGCGGCGGTGTTCATGGATCCCGGATCAAGTCCGGGATGACGGTTTCAGGAGGCGGCCCGGCGCCGCTCCGGCCGCGCCGGCGCGCGCAGATAGAGGCCCCGGCATTCGGGATCGGAGGCGAAGGCGTCGGTCTGGCCGATCACCGTCTCGCCCGCGCCGAGCATCAAAGCGGCATCGTCCGCGGCGGCCGAAGCGAGGCGGGCGAAGGCGGCCCGGCGGGTCTCGGCCGAGAAATAGAGGAGGACGTTGCGGCACAGGATGATGTCGAACTTGACCGACGCAGGGGCGAGGCCGACGAGGCTCGCGACCTCGAAGCGGACCGCGCGCCTCAGATCCGGAGCGATCCGCCAGGCGGCGCCCGGAAGCTCCTCGAACCAGCGCATCATCTGCATGACGGCGAGGCCGCGCTGCACCTCGAATTGCGAATAGACGCCGCTCCGGGCCTGCTCGACGGCGGTTCGCGACACGTCGGTGCCGACGATGTCGATCGTCCAGCCGGCCCAGCGCGCCTTCTGCTCGGCGAAATGCATGGCGATCGAATAGGCTTCCTGCCCGGTCGAGCAGCCCGCGCACCAGATGGCGAGGCGGCGCTCGCGGCGGCGCGTGGCCTCGAGCCGGCGAAGGGCCGGGCCGAGCAGCGTCTCGAAGGCCTGGCGGTCGCGGTAGAAGAAGGTCTCGTTGTTGAGCAGGGCCTCGACCACCGCTTCGGCGAGCCTCTCGTCCGAGCGGGCGACGAGGGCGGCGACGAGGCCGTCGAGCGAGGTAATCGACCGCTCGCGCATCAGCGGCTGGAGCGCGGTCTCGATCCGCCAGCGCCGGCTCATCGTCAGCTGCTGGCCGGTCCGGGCCTCGAGCAGGCCGGCGAGGATCCGGCTGGAGGCGTCGCTCACCTGCATGCGGCGGACTCCACCCGGGCGGCGACCTCGGCGGCGAGCTCGACGGGGGGAAGCACGGCGCGGGCGAGGCCGGCCTCGACGACCACCCGGGGCATCCCCCAGACCGCGCAGCTCTGCCGGTCCTGGGCCATCATCGTGCCGCCGCGGGCGACCAGCTCATGGCTTCCGGCGAGGCCGTCGCGGCCCATTCCGCTGAGCATCACGCCGAGCGCGGCGCGACCGTAGGTGGCGGCGACCGAATCGAGCATGACGTCGACCGAGGGGATGCAGCCGCTCTGCGAGGCCGTCCGGTCGAGCCGGACGAGCACCCTCGCCCCCCTCTGCTCGAGGCGGATATGGGCGTCGCCGGGGGCGAGCACGATCTCCTCCGCTTTGAGCTCGAGCCCGTCCTCGGCGATCCGGGTGGTCCGGCCCGAGGCGGCTTCGACCTGGCGGGCGAAGAAGGGGACGAAAACGGCTGGAAGGTGCTGGGTGATCAGGATCGGCGCGCCGATCTTCGCCGGCAGGGCGCTGAGCAGTGCGGTGACGGCGTGGAGGCCGCCGGTCGAGGCGCCGATGGCGCGGCAGACTAGCCTCGCTTCGCCCCGGCCGGCGGCGGACGCGGCTTCCGGCGGCGCCTCGCGGCGGCCCATCCGGCGCAGGCGGTCGGCGAGGACTTCGGAGAAGCGGCCGCTGAAGGCCTCGGCGCCGGGCTTGGACAGGGTCTCCGCGGCACCGGGGGCGAGCGCCCGGACCGCCGCATCGGCGTCGTCGTCGCAGAAAGAGGAGACGATGAGGACGCGGGCGCCGCGGCCG
>JBEVDE010000015.1:0-19166 GCA_040514175.1 Allosphingosinicella sp.
CAAGGCCTCGCCGGTGAGCCCGAAGCGGTGTTCATGGATCCCGGACCGAGTTCGGGATGACGGAGGGCTGCGCCGAATGTTTGGAGGCCCGCACGGCGGCCGCTCCCCGCCTGACGTCATGGCGCCAAAGAAAAAGCCCCAGCCCTTTCGGGCCGGGGCTCTGCGGTGTCGGCGGGGAGGGGGGAGGGGTGCCGATCACCGCGGGGGGGGTATGGACAGAACGTCCTCCCCGCCTTTGGGTTCCGAAATAATTTGGGCTAAATGATCGGGCGGAAAAACGAAGCGCCCCGGATGCGTGCCGAGGCGCTTCGCCGACAGCTGCCGTTTCAGGCGACTATCTCCCGTCCCCGCGCATCCTTTACTCCAAACCGGCGATTCGGAAAAGCGCCTACTGCGCCGCCGGGGACGCTTTTCGGACGACGGGCGAACGCTCGATCGGCGGCGGCGTCAGGCGCCAGTCGCTCCGTGGGGCGCCGCGACGGGCTTCGACTCGGGCGATTCGCGCTGCCTGAGCCAGATCGAGAGGACGACGAGGACGGCGGTCGAGAGGAACTCGCTCTGCCAGTTCTGGAAGCTTTCGAACCAGAGCTGAGGGTCGGCCAGATAGGCGAAATGGCCGAGCGGAGCCTCGCCATGCCGGAGCGCCTCCTCGGCCGCCGAGCTCGCGCTGTTCCACCAGTGGAGGGCGAAGGAGAGCAGGAAGAGCGCGAACAGCGCGAGGCCGAGCGAATGGGCGTAGAGCCAGCGCGCGGCGTCGCCGCCGCTCAGGATTCGCGGCGCGCCGGGCTTGTGCGCCTGGGACTGGAGATTCTCGTCCCGCGGCGGATCGTCGGGATCGCGCGATTCGGCCGAGCCTTTCTGGATCAGCATCGCGGTCAGGACGACATAGGCGGACATCTGCAGGAACTCGCTCTCCCAATTCTCGAAGACGGAGGAAATGAATTCGGGGCCCGCGGCATAGGCTCCGAGCGTGATCGCCTCTTCCCCGTGACGCACCAGCGCTTCGTTTTGGACCTGCCAGCCCGAGATCCACTGGCCGACGATGCTGGCCAGGAAGAGCAGCATCAGAACGATCGTCAGGCCGTTGTTTTTGAACAGCTTGGCCATTGGGCCTCCCGTATTTTCGCGAGGCTCAATGCGGCGCTTCCGCGCTTGTTCCGGAACCGAAAACCGCCCGGGCTGACCTGTCGAAGGCCTCCCACCGGCGGCCGGCGATCAAGTCTCGCCCGTGAACCTCTTGACCTTGACCGGCAGCTTCTTGCCCTTGGTCCGGCGCGACGGGATCTGGACGGGATGCTTCTTCTTCCATTGCGCCCAGGTCATCGGCCCGTCCGGCGTGTCGATCAGCTCGTCGTCCAGGGACATCGTCAGGCTCCGCGGCGTCGCAAGCCGGCATTATCGTCCAAACCGGGCCGGGCGGCCACCCCTTACCGGCGCCGCCGGACCTCCCGCTTCCAGTCGAGCTCGGACGGCATGGGCAGACTGGTGTCGGTGGCCGCCTCGTCGACCAGCTCGAGCGCCGGGTCGCGCACCTTCAATCCGCGCCGGTGAAGACACATGATGCACAGGCAGCGCCGCCGGACTTCGCGCAGCGTGTCCACCCAGCCCTTGCGATGGAACAGCCACCACAAAGCGTGGCCGCTGAACACCGTGCCGTGCCCGCATTGGCCGCAGGTCAGCCGGACCGACCGGCCCCGGGCGGCGACGTCGAACAGGTCGCGCAAGGGGTAAGCGGTGGGAAGGTCGGACATGGAGAACAAATAGCGAACATATTATCCTTCCGGAAGCCGGGTTCGCATCGGCTTGAGCCCGCCGCGGCCCGCGCGTACAGGCTCGGCGGGGGAGGGCCAGGATGCAAGGCAGCCGCGCGGAGCGCGTTTCGATCGTCGGTGAGCGCGCGCCGCTTTTCTGGGGCGCCTGCCTGGCGATCGCGATCGGGGTGCTTCTGCACCTGCCGATGCTGGCCATGGCGCATCGCATGGGCAATCGGCTCGCGGGCATGCCGATGGAGCCCAGGATGTGGGCCGGGATGGCCCTGATCGTCCTCGGCGTCCCCGCCGCCATCGTCGGCGCGCTGCCGAGGCGCCGCGCGCCTCACGGAGCGCAGGCCGGGACCAGCTACGAGGCGCCCGATTCGACCCCGCTGGGCCGCTGGCACGCGGGAGTTCTGCTGGTCCTGATCTTCGGCCTCGTCATCGACGTGATGAAGCCGGCGACGCTGGGCTTCGTGCTTCCGGGGATGAGCTCCGAATATGGGATCGACAAGGCGACGGTCGCCTGGTTCCCGTTCTGCGCCCTGGTCGGAACGACGGTGGGGTCGTTCGTCTGGGGCTGGCTCGCCGACGTCTACGGCCGCCGGGTCTCGATCCTGCTCTCGACCATATTGTTCGTCTCGACCTCGATATGCGGGGCGATGCCGCTGTTCCAGCTCAACCTGCTGATGTGCTTCCTGATGGGCGCCTCGGCCGGCGGCATGCTTCCGGTCGTCTACACCTTGCTCGCCGAGATCATGCCGCCGAGGCATCGGAGCTGGGTGCTGGTCCTGGTCGGCGGCACCGGCCTCGTCGGCGGCTATCTCGCGGCGAGCGGCGCCGCCCATGCCTTCGAGCCCGTATTCGGCTGGCGAGTGCTCTGGCTGCAGGGCTTCCCGACCGGGATCCTGCTCCTCGCTTTGGCGCGCCTCATCCCGGAATCGCCGCGCTTCCTCGCCGAGCAGGGGAGGGACGCCGAGCTTGCCGAGATGCAGCGCAAGTTCGGGATCGTCCCGCGCCCGCGCGCGCCGATCCCGCCCGACGCCGAGGTCGCGGCCCGCCGGCACGGCAGGCTGACCCTGGCGCTGGTGATCACCGCGCTCGCCTGGAGCTTCGTCAATTTCGGGCTTTTGCTGTGGCTCCCGACCGACCTGCAGGCGCGCGGCTACAGCTCGGCCCTGGCCAGCGGAATCCTCACCAGCTCGGCCCTGATCGCCTTGCCGACGATCATGATCGCGGCCTGGACCTACAGCCGGCTGAGCAGCAAATGGACCCTGGTGGTGACCATCCTGCTCACCCTGGCCGGGCTGGTCGGAGCGCTTCTGCCGGCGGCGATCCTGTCCTGGCCGCCCCTGCTCGTCGCGGTCATCGCCATGCTGATCGTCGGCTCGAACGGCACCATCGCCGTGCTCCTCCCCTACGCCGCCGAAAATTATCCGCTCGGCATAAGGGGGAGGGCGACCGGCCTCGTCGCCGGCTCGAGCAAGTTCGGCGGAGTCGCCGTCCAGGGCTTCGCTTTGCTCGGCATCATTCCCACCTTGGGCGGGGCGGCGCTCGCCCTGCTCGCGCCGATGGGCCTGTCCGCCGCCCTCGTCGCCTGGGCAGGGCGCGAGACGAGGGGGCGGTCGTTGCGGGAGCTCGAGGCTTCGGCATGACGGCGGTTGACCTGAAGCGAGCATCTGGCAGGAGCAGCGGCCATATCGCCATTGCGGGCTGAAAAACATGGGAAAGACCGAACCGAAGAGCGTCTGGGACGTCGCGGCCGCGCTCGGCGAGGGCCCGGTCTGGGTCGGGCGCGACCGCGCTTTGTGGTTCACCGACATCAAGGGGCGCAAGGTCCACCGTTACGATCCGGCCGGCGGCGGGAAGCAGACGTGGGTCGCGCCCGAGCAGGTCGGCTTCGTGCTTCCGGCCCGGCACGGCGGCTTCGTCGCCGGCCTGATGAGCGGCCTTCACCGGTTCGACGAATCGACCGGCCGCTTCACCCTGATCGCCGAGATCGAGCCGGAGCGGCCTGACAATCGCTTGAACGACGGGGTCGTCGACGGTGGCGGCCGGCTCTGGTTCGGGACGATGGACAATAAGGAGAGCGCGAAGACCGGCGCCTTCTACCGCTTCGAGCGCGGCGTCGTCGCGCCCACCGGCCTCGACGGGATTGCGATCACCAACGGCCCGGCGCTGTCGCCCGACGGCCGCATCCTCTATGTCGTCGACACCCGCGCCGGGACGATCGACGCCGCCGACGTGGGGGAGGACGGGACGCTCGGGCCGTCCCGCGCTTTCGCCCGGATCGATCCATCGGAAGGCTTCCCCGACGGCCCGACCGTGGACAGCGAGGGCTGCGTCTGGATCGGCCTCTATGCCGGCTGGGAGGCGCGCCGCTATTCGCCGGCCGGCGAACTGGTGGAGCGGGTCCGCTTCCCCGTCGCCAACATCACCAAGATCGCGTTCGGCGGCGAGGACCTGCGCACCGTCTATGCCACCACCGCCCGGCATCTTCTGTCCCAGGCGGAGATCGAGCGCCAGCCGCAGGCGGGCGACCTGTTCGAGTTCCGGGCCGACGTTCCCGGCCTGCCCTGTCCGCTGGTGGCGACCTGAAGCGGGCCGGCGATTCCTTCGGCGACGATCAAGTCGCGGCCAATTAAATGGCCGACTTCAATGCTTTCGCAGGACATCTTCCAACCTGACCCGATCTTGGCTTGACGGCCCCATTTTCTTGGCGGATGCTTGCGCCTCTGTGAGTTGAGGGAGCCCATACTGGCACCGGCTCCGCGACCGACTCGCTGCGCATGGAGGGGGCCGTGGGCGTCAAAATCTCTGCTCTTCGACTGACTTCGCTGGCGGCGATCGCATCCTTCCTGGCCGCCTGCGGCGACCGCGGGCCGGTCAAGGACGAAGCGGCGGTCGCCGGGGTCGAGGACAAGGCGCTGGTCCACGCCACGGCCAGGAACGCGGCCGAGGATTATTTCCGCGACATGGACGGCGGCATCGACCTCACGCCGACGGAGCGGGACGGCCGGATCATGTGGCTGCTCTGGACGGGCGGCAACGACCGCTTCTGGGACTATATGGTCGAGCCGACCTTCGGGACGTTCGACCTGCTCAAGATCGTCGCGCCCGATCCCGCGAGCCTCAACGCCCGCCCGCACCGCTGGCGGCAATTGGGCATCGTCAACGAGCCCTGCTTCCAGGCGCCGGCGCGCCGCGATCCCAACCGCTTCTTCGGGCTGTGGCTCGATGAGCGCAAGCCCGGCTGCGCCGCGGATCCGTATGAGGACGAGAAGCGCTTTCCGGGCGTCAGGCAAGGCGCCCGCGGCACCCGCTTCGCCGACGGCAGGACGCTTCCGGTCGGGTCGCTTTACGGCTATCCCACCGGGATCGTCGGCCTGCGCCTCTTTCCCAATCCCAGGTTCGACGAGAAAGCGGCGAAGCATTGGGGCGACGGCTCGAAATATTATAGCGATCCGGCCTTCTACAACGACAAGGCGCTGGTCCGCCCGTACCGGGTCGGAATGTCCTGCGCCTTCTGCCACGTCGGACCGAGCCCCTCCAATCCGCCGGCGGATCCGAACGCGCCGGAATGGACCAACCTCAGCTCGTCGGTCGGCGCCCAATATCTGTGGATGGACCGGGTCTTCTACTGGAATTGGGAGAAGGCGCCGAACAGCTTCCTCTATCAATGGCTGAAGACGTTTAAGCCGGGGACCATGGATACGTCCCTGGTCTCGACCGACAACATCAACAATCCGCGGACCATGAACGCGCTCTACGACGTGCCCGCAAGGCTCGAGATGGCGGCCCACATCGGTGGGGAGACTCTGGCCGGCGGCGGGCTCGACAACGTCCAGTTCAACGACGTCACCAAGGATTCGAACCTCACCCGCTTCTTCCACAAGCCGCAGATACTGACTCCCCACGTCCTCAAGGACGGCTCGGACTCGGTCGGGATGCTGGGCGCGCTCAACCGGGTCTATCTCAATCTCGGCCTCTACAGCGAAGAATGGATGAGGCATTTCAACCCCGTCGTCGGCGGCAAGACGGTGAGCCCGATCGCGATCGCCGGCGCCCGCTCCGCCTCGCCTTACTGGCGCGCCACCGAGAAGGGGACGCCGGCCATGGCGCTCTTCTTCCTCAAGGCGGCGCGGCCGGACCGGCTCGCCGCAATCCCCGCGGGGGCGGCCTATCTCAACGCTCCGCCCGCCCGGCTCGCCCGCGGCAAGGAGGTCTTCGCCGACACTTGCGCGCGCTGCCATTCGAGCAAGGGACCGAGGCCTCCCGAGAGCGCGAGCCTCGCCAACAGCGCCGGGCCCAATTATCTCGACCGCTTCAAGGCCTGGTGGCGCTGGACCCAGACGCCCGGCTTCAAGCAGGCGATGCGGGCCGAGGTCGGCAAGCCCGATTTCCTCGCCAGCAATTACCTGTCCACCGACGCGCGCATTCCGGTGACTTTGCTGCGCACCAATTTGTGCAGCCCGCTCGCCACCAACGGCATACGCGGCAACATCTGGGACAATTTCACGTCGGATTCGTACAAGAATCTGCAGGCCGTCGGCTGGGCGAGCTACAACGATCCATACAATGGCGAGCGCCGCCAGTACCGGCTGCCGGGGGGCGGGCGCGGCTACACCCGTCCGCCGAGCCTGATCTCACTCTGGTCGACCGCGCCCTATCTGCTCAACAACCGGGTCGGACCCTTCAATCCGGATCCCTCGATCGCCGGCCGGATGGCGTCGTTCGACGCCTCGATCCGCCAGATGCTCTGGCCGGAGCGGCGCGAGATGGACGCCGTGTTCGGCAACCGCCTCGGTGGCATGATCGACCGCACGGACGCGTCCAGCGATCTCTTCATCCCGGCCAGCTTCCTGCCCACGCTCGGTCCGGTCAGCACCGAAGTGTTCCAGCGCAAGCTCGGCAAGGAGCGCTTCGACCGCGAGGGCAATCTGACGATCGGGCCGATCCCCAAGGGCATGCCGGTCGGCGCGCTCACCAACTTGCGGCTTCGCGCCGAGGAGGAGGGCGAGGACAAGGGCCAGCAGATCGAGCGCGTGCTCAACTTCGGGGTCCATCTGGTCGCCGCGCTTCGCGACATCCGCCAGCGTCCCCCGGCCGACGACCGTGAGACTTTGCTGCGCTTCGCGCCGCTTCGGCAGGATCTGCGCACGCTCAGCAAGTGCCGCGACTTCGTCGTCAACCGCGGTCATTATTTCGGCACCGGCCAGTTCGTGAATCGCGCCGGACTGACCGAGGATGAGCAATGGTGGATCGGCAACGAGACGCCGCTCAGCGACCCCGACAAGGAAGCCCTGATCGCCTTCCTCAAGACGCTCTGATGGGACAAGGGTTCGACTGCGACTATATCGTCGTCGGATCCGGAGCGGGGGGCGGCACGGTGGCGGCGCGCCTGGCGGAAGCGGGGATGGACGTCATCCTGCTCGAGGCCGGCCGCGACCCGGTCGCCGACAAGGCCGAAGGCTTTCCGGGCGTTTACGATATCCCCGCTTTTCACCCTTTGGCGTCGGAGAACCCGGCCATGGCCTGGGATTATTGGGTCGAGCATTATGCCGATCCGGCCGAGGCGAAGCGCGACTGGAAGCGCCGGGAGAAAGGGATATTCTATCCCCGCGCCGGCACCCTGGGCGGCTGCACCGCGCATAATGCGATGATCTTCATGACTCCGCAGGATTCGGACTGGGCGGGCATCGCGGCCGCGACCGGCGACGAGGGCTGGGGCCCCGAGGCGATGGCCGTCTATCAGCGCAAGGTCGAGCAATGCCGCCACCGGCCCCTGCGCCGGCTGCTCGCCCGGATCGGCCTGGACGGCACCGGCCACGGCTGGGACGGCTGGCTTCCGGTCGAGCGGGCGATGCCGGCCGAGGCCTTCGGGGACGCGCCCATGCGCGAGATGCTGGAAAAGGGGGCCCTGGCGGCGAGCGAAAGCATTTCCGGACTCTGGCAGGCGCTGAAACGGCTGCTTCGCGGCAAGCTCGATCCCAACGACCGGTCCATGAACGGGCAGTCGGGCCTGTGCTACGCTCCGCTCGCCACCGACGAGCATCGCCGCTCCGGGACCCGCGAGCGGCTGCACAAGGTGAGGGACGAGACCGGCGGCCGGCTCCGCATCGAGCTCGACGCCCTCGTCACTCGAATAATCTTCGCCCCCGACGGCGGCGCGGCGGGAGTCGAATATCGCAAGGGCCGGCACCTCTATCGCGCCAGCCCGCTGAGCGGCCAAGCGGACGAGGGTGGGGCGCCCGTCGCTATCCGCGCCCGCCGGGAAGTGATCCTCGCCGCCGGCGCGTTCAACACCCCGCAATTGCTGATGCTGTCCGGCATCGGTCCCAAGGATCAGCTCGAAGCGCATGATATTGCGTCCCGCGAGATATTGCCGGTCGGCCGCAATCTCCAGGACCGCTACGAGGTCTGCGTCCTCTACCGCCTCGCCGAGCCCTGGAAGTCGATGGAGGGCGCCGATTTCTCGCCCGGCGACCCACTCGGGAAATTGTGGGAGACGAAGCGCCGGGGCATGTACATTTCGAACGGGGCGGCGCTGGCGATGAAGCGCAACTCGCCGGGCTGCGCCGGCGACGCCGATCTCTTCATCATGGCCCTGCTCGGCGCCTTCCAGGGCTATTATCCCGGCTATTCGGAGGCGCTTCGAGCGCAGAAGGACGTGCTCAGCTGGGCGATCCTCAAGGCGCGGACGGCCAATCGCGCCGGGTCGGTCACGCTCGCGTCCGGCGACCCGCGCGACCCGCCGCGGATCGAGTTCAACTATTTCGAATCCGATCCCGGCGGCGGCGACGTGAAGGCGGTCGCGGCCGCGGTCGGCATGGTCCGCGAGGCCGCGGCGCCGCTGCTGGACTGCCGCCTCGTCACGGAGGAGATCTGTCCCGGCCGCGACGTCGAGGGCGAGGCGCTCGAGCAATGGGTACGCGACAACGCCTGGGGCCACCACGCCTCCTGCACCTGCCCGATGGGCCCGCGCGGCCAGGGCGGCGTGCTCGACAGCCGGCTGCGGGTACATGGCGTGCCGCGGCTGAGGGTGGTGGACGCGTCGATCTTCCCGCGGATCCCCGGCTATTTCATCGTCAGCGCCATCTACATGGCCGCCGAAAAGGCCGCCGACATGATCCTCGAGGACGCCGTCCTCGCTCCGCAGGTGATGGAGGAAGCCGCATGAGACTGCTCTGGCTGCACGAGCTTCTGACCTGGGGGCTGCTCGTCGAGCGGCGGTTCGAGCCCTTCTTCCGCCGCGCCTGGAACACGCTCTTCCGCAATGCGTCGGCCGCGGTGCTGCAATGGGCGATCAACCTGTCGCGCAAGGACGAGAAGCTCGCTCTCGCCGAGGAAACGATCCAGCCCAATGAGGAACGCGACGTTCAGACGATGATCGACACGATGCGCGACCATCTCGTCCAGGATTTCCCGCCGGAGAGGATGGAGCGGGCGGGCAACACCAAGACCCACGGCGTCGTCCGCGCCGAGTTCATCGTCCACGACGACCTGCCCGAAAAGCTGAGGCACGGCATCTTCGCCAGGCCGGGCCGCTACAAGGCCTGGGCGCGCTTCTCCAACCCGGGGCCGCATGTCGAGCCGGACATAGACGATGTCGGCTTCGTCAGCCTCGGCCTCAAGGTGATGGGGGTCGATGGGCCCAAGCTGATGGACGACGAGACCGGGACCCAGGACTTCCTCGCCATCTGCGTCCCGACCTTCCCGACGCCCGATGTCGCCGCCAATGCCGACCTCCAGATCTGGAGCAAGCGCGAGCTGCCGATCTGGTATTTCCTCAACCCGCGGAAGCATCATATCCGCGACTTCCTGATGCAGGCGCTGTGGAACGAGACCCAGTACAACCCGCTCGGCCACAATTATTACAGCTGCGTGCCCTATCTCCTCGGCGAGGGGCAGGCGATGCAATATGCCTTTTTCGGCAAGTCGAAGGTGCACGACAAGATCCCGCGCGTGCCGTTCCGGCCGCCCGACAATTATTTGCGCGACAATATGGTCAAGACCCTGCTCGAGACCGACGTCGAGCTCGAGATGACGGTCCAGCTTCAGACCGACAGCCACCGGATGCCGATCGAGAATGCATCGGTGCTGTGGCCGACCCGGCTGTCGCCGCGGATCCCGGTGGCGACTCTCCGGATCCCGCGCCAGCGCTTCGATTCGCCCGAGCAGTTCGCTTTCGCGCGCAACCTCTCGTTCAACCCGTGGCACTGCCTGCCCGAGCACCGGCCGCTCGGCAACCAGAGCCGGGCGAGAAAGCGCATGTACCAGACGCTCGCCCAGTTCAGGCAGAGGAACAACCGGGTCCCGCACATCGAGCCCACGAGCTGGGCGCCGTTTGGGTAGCTAACCCCTCTCCCTGCAGGGGAGAGGGAAAGGCCGCGTAGCGGCCGAGGGTGAGGGGCCGGCCCCACGCCCTCACCCTGCGCCGCTTCGCGTCGCTGTCCCTCTCCCCTGCAGGGAGAGGGATTTCACCCCCGCGCGATGTACTTCAGCGCCCTCAGTCCCGGCAGGAAGAAATAGCCGCCGCCCTCGACGGTGACGAAGCGGGGGATGCCGGCGTAGCGCGTGCACGGTCCGGCGGCGTTCGGCCGCGTGAAATTGTCGGTCGCAACGCCTCCGGGATAGGGCTCCCGGCAGCCGGTCAGCGGATCGGCCTCCTGGGAAAGCCCGGCGAAGGCGGGGTTCATCAGCCAGGCGTTCTGGATGAACTCGAACTGCCGGGTCAGGTTCGAGCCCAGAGCGATGAAGTGGAGGCCCTGCTCCGCCCCGGGCTTGCCGAAGGGGCGGCCACGGCGGAGCAGGCGATGGTAGCGCGAGGGCGCGATGACGTCGTCCTTGACCGTCCCCCACAGGCCCAGGGTGACCAGCAGGTAATGGAGCAGGCCGCGGCCGCCGCCCGGAATGTCCCCGGTGCGCGGGTTGGCGCGGCGGATATGGCCGCCGAACGGGCAGACATGGCCCTCGGGGTCGCTGTCGTAGGTGAAGCCGTCCTCGGGATCCTCGAGGCCGGTGACGTCGACCCTGGGGAGCCCTTCCAGCGGCCGGCCGTCCTTCCGGCGGCCGATCACCGCCTCGGCCAGCGCGAGCGATCCCTCGTCGCCGGCTTCGCGTTTCGTCCACTCCCAAAAGCCGTCCACGTCCTGCCTGAGGGTGCGCAGCACCAGGAAGGAGCCGTTGCGGCCGAGATCGCGGAGCGCCGGGTCGTCGATGCTCGGCGGAAGGCCGTCGGCGCCGGGCGAAGCGGCGGGGACGAGGGGGCGGTCGCTGACCAGATTATATTCGTCCATGTAGCCGAGCAGAACCTCGCCGGCGCTGACGAAATTGGTGTAGATCTGGTCGGCCGTGCCGCCCGGAGTCCGGATCCCGTCCCAGTCGACCCGGGGCTGCGAGATGCCGTCCTTGAAGCCGAACGGCTCGATTCCCGGCTCGGAGCAATCGAGCTGGGGCTGGAGCACCTCGCAGCTCTGGCCGAGCCCCGCCAGGGTCGCTGCGGCGAACGCCTCGATGTCGGCGCAATCGGCGTAGAGCATGAGCAGCAAATGCGGCTCGTTGCCCTTGCGGCCCCATTTCCAGCGGCTCGGGCTGTTCGCGCCCACGTCTCCCAAGCGAAACGAGCGCCGCTCGTCGCTGGCGATGCCGGCGAGGAAGTCGGCCGGGAAATGCGCCATGACCTCTTCGCCGACGCCCAGGGCGACGAGGCCGGGCGCGGTGACGGCGATCTGGAGGACCCGATTGATCCGCTGCCTGGCGAGGCGCGCTTCGTCGAAATCGGCGACGCTCAGGACATCGGCCTCGCGCAGCCATTCGCGCGCCTGCGCTTCCCGGCCCGGGCGGACCCGGACGAGGAGCAGTCGCGAGCCTTCGAGCTTGCCGAAGCCGGAGCGGACCAGGGCCTGGATGTCGTCGCGCTCGAGGACGGCGGTGGGCATCGTCTCTCCCTCTAGATCTCGGCCAGCCAGCGGCGGATCGAATTGTCGTCGTCGCGGCCGCCTTCGAGGCCCTTGCGCAGGCGCGCGTTGCGGGCGAGATCCTGGCAGGTCAGGCCCGGATAGGCCTTGTACCAGACCGGAGTCGGCATCTCGTGGTGGCGAAGGAAGGCCTTCCAGTCGCCTTCGTTGCGCGCTCCGCCCCAGAGCAGCCAGCGGGTCTTGGGAATGCCGATGCCGTGCGAGAAGGAGAGGTTGAGGCCGAACGCCACCTTGTTGACGAAATCGTCCATATAGGCCTCGTGCGAGCCGTCATAATCGCTGGCGAAATAGAGGCGCCTCTTGTCGTCGAGGTAGATCCAGCGGGCGCAATGGATCGTGCGCACCCGGGACAATTTGCCGCGGGTGGTGATGTGCCGCGCCGCCCAGTCGATCAGCCAGAGCAGATAGCTCGACAGCAGGCGCCGGAACAGGCCGGGCTGGATCGAGCCCATCGCGCTGAACGGGTTGGTGATGTCGCGCTCCTCGTAGCGCGAGAGCATCTCGATCCGCTCGACCGTCGGCCGCGGCGCGATCACCGGATTGGCCTTTTCGAGCCGCCTGAGCTTGATCGCGATCAGTGGGGCGAGGAGGATGAGGAAAGGCGTCATCAGAAGGATGATGACCGGCACCGCGATCAGATCGACGAGGTTCGCGAGCGCCCGGCCGGGCGGGGTCGGGGCGGGCGGAGTGAGCTTCACGCCGCGGCGGGCGACGGCCTCGCGAAGGGCCTGCCGGGTCTCGCGGGGCGAGGCGGCGGGGAGCGCCGCCAGCTCCTCGCGCAGGACGTCGTGGAGGACCTTCTCCTCGCGCGACTGGAGGACCGTCCGTCCCGGCCAGTTCATGTAGAAGGTCGCGCTCTTGATGGTGTTCGAGTGAAGCCAGGGGCGCAGGTCGGCGCCCTCGTCCAGGCCCTCGCAATGGCCGAACAGGCGGCGAAGCCCGTCGCCCGCCACATCGGCCAGTTCATCGATCTGGTCCTTGGCCGTACCGTCGCAGACGACGAGCAGGGCGAGCCGGACGGGGCAGGGGAAATAGAGGTTGGGAAAGTAGGTGCGGTCCGCCAGCGAGGGATCGTCGAGGAGCAGAAGGCGGGCGAAGTGGATCTTCGGGAACCGGCCGAAGGGCAGCACCGGATTGTCGGGATCGGCGAGCCCGGGCTCCCGGGCCATCGATTCGAGCAGCTCGTCGATCGAGGGCCGGGCGCCGGCGCGAAGCGGCGCGGCGATCATGAAATCGTGTTGCGGCGTCACCGCACGGCCCTAGAATTGGAGGGCGAAATCGATCAGCCGCTTCTCATGGGCATAGACCTTGCCCAGATAGAGCTTGGGCGCGATCAGCCTGATCTCGTCCCGCACCCACCCGGCAATCAGCGAGGTCTGCGAATAATCGAGGACGATGCATTCCTTGCCGTCGAGCAGGCTCGGGCCCTTGTAGACCTGGGCGACGATGGCCTTGATGCCGAGCGAGAGGATGTGGTTGCGAAGCGTGCCGTGCTCGGCGTCGAATACCTTCCCCTGCCAGGCGAAGTGGCTGATCATCCGGGCGAGGATCCGGCTTCGCGGAGTACCCGGAGCGATGATCGCGGTTCCTTCGCCCTCGCCGTCGGGAATCGGGCCCGCCTCGTGCGCTGAGAAGAGGTCGTCGAGCTCCTTCTGCTGCATCTTCAGCAGATCGTCCACCGTCACAGTCATCGGTCGATTCCCCCCTTCGACTCGCGTACGAAGGGTCAAGCTTAAACCCCAGCTACCCACCCTGCAATGCTGAGCGCTTTACTTGCGCCCTTCTTACGCCGCGGGGACCTAGGGGTGGGCGATGACCATCAGCGTGCGCGCACGCTTGAGGCTGCAGTCGAGGCACAGCGCCAGGGTTTCGGGATCGAGCGCGGCGAAGCTCTCGTCGAGCACCGTCAGATGCGCGCGCTGCAGGAGCGCGCGGGCGAGGAAGATCCGGCTGCGCTCGCCGTGCGAGAGCTGCCATCCCGTCTCGCCGAGATATTGGTTGAGGCCGCTGGGCATGCGCTCGATCAGCGGCCCGAGGCCGAGCTCCACGCAAAGCTCCGCGGCCTCCACAACATCGGGATGGGGCGCGGGCCATTGCCGCCCCATCAGCAGGTTGAACGCGAACGAGCCCGAGAGAATGTGATTGTCGTGGAACTGCGGCGCGGAAGTGGCGAGGCGGTGCCAGTCGTCGCCGAGCGTGTGGCGGTCGAGCCCGTCGAGCAGTAGAAGGCCCGAGCGCGGCGTGTTGAGCCCGGTCAACAGACCCGCCAGGGTCGATTTGCCCCCGCCCGAGGCACCTTCGAGCAGGATCCGGTCGCCATGGGCGATGATGAGATCCGCGCTTTCGATGACGGTTTCGTGGCTCGACGGATAGGCGAAGGACAAGGCCTGGGCGTCGATCAGCGGAGTCTTGAACTCCGCATTCTCCAATTGCTCGAGCGTGACGTAGGATTTCGAAGAGCTCTTGTTGCGGGCCGCGTGGAACATCGGCGCCACCTGGTTCCAGGCGACCCAGGCCCTGCCGACCGCGGTGAGGCCCTCGGCGATCCCGCCGAAGGCGCGCTGGGCGAACAGGATGCCGCCGAGGCTGATCGCGATCGCGGTCGACGAAACCTGCAGGTCGCTGACGAACGCCGGCACCAGCCCGATCAGACCGACGATCACCCAGCCCGCCGACACGCCCATCGTCGTCGTCACCCCCGTCCAGTCCATCATCTCCGAGACGTGAAGATAATTCTGGAGCGCGCTGTCCTCGGCGCCGTTGCTTCGGTTCGGCGGCTCCTGGGCGAGGCGCGTGCGGTGGCCGACCATCACCTCGATCAGCTCGTGGGTCATGTCGAGCCGGGTCATCGTCCAGGTGCGGAGCCGCCGGAAGAAATTCCAGCTGAGCGCGACCGCGATCAGGGTCCACCCGCCGAGGAGAAGGAGATGGGTGGCCGGCGCGACGCCCTGGCCGAGGATCCAGGCGGCGAAGGCCAGCGCCAGGAGCGACCGAAGAAGCGCCATCCCGCCGTTGAGCGAAAGCGATTCCAGCGCCTGGGATTCGACGACCCGGCTCAGCAGCTGGCCGACGCCCTGGCGCTTGATGCTGTCCGACGACATGCGCAGCGCTCCGGCGAGCAGCCGCGCCTTGAGCAGCCGGCCCGCGTCGAGCGCCAGCGTCGCCGACCACCAGCTGCCCAGGGTCTGCATCGGGATCATCGTCGCCATCAGCAGCACCCAGGCCAGGAACCAGCCCAGATCGAACGTCCCGCCGAGGGCCGCCGATCCGATCAGCGCCCAGCCGGCGATTTCCGCGACATAGCTCGCCGCGAAGATCCCGACCAGCGCGGCGACTTTCCTGAAGGCGCCGATCCGGGTGAGCTGCTTCCAGAAGTTCGCCGAGGGCGACAGCCGAAGCACCCAGATACGCTGGACCTGCCATTGCGCGAGCTGCTCGCGAAGCAAAGCGGCGCGCACGCGCGGTTCGCGGGCGGGATCGATTCCGGTGGCGCGCACCAGCCGGGTGATCTCGGGGATCAGGGGGCCTTCGCGCGGCCAGCAGAGCATGTCGCGAAAATGCCCGGGATCGCAGGCGCGGATTCGAAGGTCGGGGGTCAGCAGCAAGGGCCTGCCCCGCCGCCAGCCCACCAGCAGGAACGCGCCGTTCACCTCGAACATCTCATTGGGAAAGATGGCCGGACCGCCGACCCGGAGCAGATTGGCCATCTCCGGCACCGGCGTCTGAACCAGATTGGCCTCGATGCCGAGATGCTCGGCGGCCCAGTCGAACCAGTCGGAGAGGTTGCGGACGTTGCCGGCGGCGATCGCGGCCGGCACCCTGAGCGAATCCGCACCGATCTTCGGGCGCAGGCCGGAGCGGCGCGAAAGCTCCTCGATCCCTTCCCCGATCCGGGCGAGAGGCCACAGGAACGGGCGCATCGCCTCCATCATCCGGGGATCGGGCTCGGCCGCCCCAATCTCGAGTCCGGCATCCGCCATTAGAGGCTCTCGCTGGCCTGCAGGCGGCCGTCCGTCAGGGTCAGGCGCCGCCAGAAATCGCCCTTCCAGATCGACTCGCCGACCGCCGCCTCGGCGTCGACCAGCTCGCGGTAGCGGGACTCGATCGCCATCAGGCTTTGCGGCGTCCCGTCCTCGATGATCCGGCCGTCCTCGACGACCAGGACCCGGTCGAAGGCCATGGTCTCGGCGACGTCGTGGGTCACGCACAGGAGGGTCACCGACGCCCACCATTTCCGGGCCTCGGCCAGCAGCGCTCGGCGCTGGGTGCGGTCCATGCCCCGGAAAGGCTCGTCGAGCAGCGCAAGCCGGGTCGTCGGGCTGAGCAGAGCCCGCGCCAGCCGCACGCGCTGGCCTTCGCCGCCCGACAGCAGGCCTCCACCCTCGCCGAGGAGGGTCTGAAGCCCTTGCGGAAGCTTCTGCGTAACCCCGCGCAGCCGCGCCGCGGCGATGACCTCGCCCACCTCGAGGGCGGCATCCTCATCCGAGGCGTAAGTGAGATTGTCGAGCAGCGAGCGGTTCCAGATCTGGATCGCGGGGTCGACCCACGCGGTCTCGTGGCGCAACGCCTCGATGTCCTGCCCGAAGGCGCGTTTGCCGTCGATCTCGAGATGGCCGGTGGCCAGCCGATGCCAGCCCAGGAGTACGCCGAGCAGCGACGATTTGCCCGCGCCCGACATGCCGACGATGGCGATATGCTCGCCCGGAGCGATCGACAGGTCGACCGACTGGAGGATCGTGTGACCCGCGGCGAGGACGCTTCCGTCATGGAAGTCCAGAGCGACGCCCGCGGTCCCCGGCTTCGAATCCCGGGCCGCGATCTCCGCCAGGTCCGCCGAGGTCAGCTCGAGGTCCTCCGGCGCCAGAAGCGGCTCGAGCAGGCGCGACAGGATGTTGCGCTGCGCCGGATATTGATGGATCAGCCGGGCGATCTGAGCGCCGAGCGCCGGCAATTTGAGGGTCCAGTAAACGAGGAGCAGATCGGATCCGGTGACCCGCCCGGCGCTGAAGAAATGGGTCAGCAGCATGGTGCCGACGACGATGGTCGTGATCATCGTCTGCACCGTGTCGGTGGCCAACGACAGTGTGATCAGGCTTCGAAGCGACTTGTACCATTCGACCAGCAGGCTCTCATGCTCGCCCTGGACGTTGCGCTCGGCGCGGTGCGCCCTCACCGGCGAGAGGCCGAGCATGGCGTCGAGATAGAAGCTGTTGAGCGCTCCGGCATGATTGCGCACTCGAAGGTCGCGCTCGTTGAGGATGTGCTGGGTCGTGAACGGGAAGCTGAGCGCCGTCAGCACCAGCACGCCCGCCAGCAGCCAGCTGCTGGGGGCGAGGATCAGGATTCCGGCGAAGGTGATCGAAAGCTCGATCACCGACTGGCTCAGGCGAAGACCGAGCGCCGGGACTCCGCGCACCGACTGGATATTGTGATTGCGGTCGGCCATGTCGGAGATCGGCCGGCTGTGGAAATAGCGGTCATTGAGCCTCGGCAGCTTGGCCAGAAGCGCCATTCGAAGCCGGGCCTCCAGCTTTCGGCCCCAGCGTACGGTGCCGAGGCCGCCGGCATATTCGATACCGAGCAGGATGGCGGCGAACACGAGCAGGCCGATAGCGGCGAACAGCCTCTGGGTCGGCAAGGCGAGCTGCGCCGAGATGTCGAAGATGCCGCGAAACAGAAGCGCCTCGATCATCGTCGCGCTCACCGCGAAGGCGCCGGCGAGGACGAGGGCCAGCGGTGCGAGCAGGCCGTCCTCGCCGAGCATCTTCCAGATCGCGGCGAGGGGCGGGACCGGCTTTTCGGCGAGCGCGGCGGTAAGCTCGAGCGAGAGCGGCCTTCGCTCTTCCCCGGCCTGGGCGTCGCCGGACCTGAGGCCCGACACCCGGAGCACGACCGCGCCGCTGACCTCGAGGACGCCGGAAGAGTCCGCCGACGGCGGCTCCAACTCAGCCACCGACCAGAATGGCTTGGGGATGAGGGAGCCTTCCCGCCCGGCGGACTGATTTTCGGCGGCGTCGCGAAGCAGGCCGCGAAGCACGTCCACCGCTTCGCCGCCGCGGCCGATACCCCTGGTGCCGACCAGGGTCTGGACGAGGCGCGTGCCGGCATCGAGCGCGGAAAGCGGTCGCCAGCCGGGGTCGGCGATCGCCTCGGCGACGAGGCTGTCGACCGTCGCCTGGTCGGCGCCGATGTCGCGCAGGCGCTCCCGCAGCGGATCGAGGAAGTCGTCGGTGGCGGCCCAGTCGCGCCAGTCGGCGGTCTCGATCCTGTGCTTGTGGACGTGGATCTCGCGCTGGAACTGGCGAACCGTGACCCAGCGCCGGCCCACGGCCGGGTCCATTACCTGAAGCCAGCGGCCGTGGCGGCGCCAGACGACCACGAAATGGAGCGCCGCGCCGCGGTTGACGACGACGATCGCCGGCAGGACCTTGGCGCTGGCCAGGGTGACATGGTCGACCGGCACCAGGGCCTGCTCGGCCAACAGGCCGAGGTCCGTGGCGATCTCCTCGATAGTGTCGATCGAGGTCCCGTCGACGTCGGTCTGGCAGGCTTCGCGCAGACGGCCGAAGCTGATCGGGACGTGAAAGCCCTCGAGCAGGCATTTCAGCGCGGCCGGACCGCAATCCATGGTCGAGACCTGGACGACCTCGACCGCAAACCAGCGGCGCTCCTTCGGCTTGCCTTCGCTCATCGCGCGGCGCCGTTGCGAGGCTCCGCGCCCTCGGTCATCCGGCCGGCCGACCTCAGAAGCAGCCTGGCCGGCGAGACCGTCTCGACCCTGACCTCGATCCGGCCGGGAAGGCCGTGGCGAAGCACCAGGCCTCGGGTCGCGTCCCGTCTGATCCTGAACTCGGCGCGCAGCGACTTGTCCCTGATCTCGCCGGCGACCCGGACGGCGGTGGCTTCGATCGTTCCGAACTGGACCCAGGGGAAACCTTCGAGCCGGAAGCGCGCCGTCTGCCCCGGCCGGATGCGGCCAAGCGCGGTGGTCGGATCGAAGTCGGCGACGATCAGCAGGTCTCCCTGGGGAATGACCGTCGCGAGCTTCTGCCCCGGTGCGACATAGGCGCCGGCGCTCAGCGCGCGCATCTCGCCGACCACTCCGGAAACCGGCGCGCGGATTTGGTGATTGGCCACTTCGAGGCGGAGCTGCTGGATCAGCTCGCGGGTCGAGGCCGCTTCTGCTTCGGTGGCCAGCAAATCGCGGGTCAGCCTTTCCATCTGGACTCGTATCTGATCGGCGCTGACCGTCGCATCGACCCCGAGCCTGGCGAGCTCGGCGGCGGAAATGTCCCGTTCGGATTCGGCCTTGCGGGCGTCGGCGGCGGCGCGCACCGCGTCGACGGTCGCCGACCCTCCGGTCGCGGCATCGCTCCGGATCCGGGCCGCGCTGTCGTTGGCGAACCGGGACGCGGCGCTGGCCCCCTGAAGCCGG
>JBEVDE010000163.1:0-3574 GCA_040514175.1 Allosphingosinicella sp.
GCGCCGAGGCTGGCCAGGGTCTGGGCGAGCGCGAGCGCGGTGCTCGACTTGCCCTCCGAGGCGCGGGTGCTGGTCACCAGCAGGCTGCGCGGCACGCCGTGATCGGTCGAGAATTGCAGCGCGGTTCGCACCGACTGATAGGCTTCCGACACCTGCGACCGCGGATCCTCGAGCTGCTCGCGGACCGCGACGCCCTTGCCGACCCCGGGGATGACCCCGAGCGAGGCGAGGCCGAGCTTGGTGCCGAGATCGTCCGGGGTCTTGATCGTGTCGTCGATCCACTCGATCGAGAAGGCGGTGCCGAGGCCGAGCAGGAGCCCGATGAACAGGCCGATCATGATGTTGAGCGGCAGGTTCGGCTTGAACGGCCCGCCCGGGATCTGCGCCCGGTCGACGACCGACACGACGTTGGCGCCGACTCCGCCGGCCACGCCGACTTCCTTGTAGCGCTGGAGAAGGGCGTCGTAGATGCTGCGTTGCGAATCCACGTCGCGCTGCAGGATGGTATATTGGATGCTGCGCTCGCGCAGCGCCATGAGCGCGGCCTTGCCCTCGTTCACCTTCGCCTGAAGCGCATTCTCGCGCGCCAGGGCGGCCTGATAATCGGCCTGGAGATTGCCGGAGGTCGAGCCGGCGACGGTGCTGCGCTGCCGGGCGATCTCCTTGTCGAGGGAATCGATCTGGTTGCGAAGCTGGACCATCTCCGGGAATTCCGGTTTGAAGAGCGCGAGCTTCTGCTGATATTGCGCCTCGAGCTGAGCCCTCTGCTGGCCGAGCGCCTGGACGGTGGGATCGCTGATCACCGCCACGCGCGACTGAGCGCCGGCGGCCTGGCGGAAGCGCTGCTCGGCGGCGATGCGGTCGCTCTTCGCCTGGGCGAGCGAATTGTTGGTGCTGATGAGGGTGGCGGCGTCGATCGACTGCTCCTGCCGGACGCTGCCGGCCCCGCCGGTGTCCACGCTGAGGGTGATGATGCCTTGCGCCTTGGCGTAAGCGACCAGCGCCCGCTCGCTTTCCTCAAGCTTGGCCTTCACCGCGGCGATGCGCTGCTGAAGGAAGTTGCGCGCGTAGGAGGTCGCCTCGTAGCGCCGCTCCATGTTCGACTGGATGAAATTGTCGGCATAGGCGTTGGAGATCCGGGCGGCGAGCTCGGGATTGGGGCCCTCGATGGTGATGGCGATCAGGCTGCTGTCGCGCTGCGGCGCGATGGTGACGCTGCCCTGGACCAAACCTGCCGCGGCGCCCTCGCGCGCCTGGCGAGGCACGTCCTGGTCGAACAGGGCCTCGTTGTTGGCGAGGTTGGTGCTGCGCGCGACCCGCTCCGCCAGCGAGCGGCTCTTCAGAAGGCCGACCTGGGTGTTGAGAAAGGCGCGGTCGTTCGACTGGTCCGGCTGGACCTCGCCGACTTCCTTGCCGACGACCTGGACGCCCTGGGGATTCACCTCGATCGTCGCCTGGGCGCGATAGAGGGGGGTGATCATCAGCGAGATGACGATGGCGGCGAGCAGGCAGGCGACGGCGATGGCCGTGATCAGCCACCACCATTTCGCGATGATCCGCCAGATCTCGTTGATGTCGAAGCGGGAATCGGCCTTGGCCGGGCGTCCGAAGGCGACTTCGGAAAGGCCGGTATGCGCCGGCAGCCGTCCGCTCGGATCGAAAGGCAGAACGGCGCCCTGGTTCGGGAGATATCCCCCATGATTATTCATGATCTTCGAATCCTGTCTTTCGAGTCCGGTCGGCCCTTAGAAGGGGCGCAATATGGTAAGCAGAGGCAGGGTGCTCATCAGGTCGCGGTACACGGCGCGGGCGCGGCTTCCGTCGACGATGACGATGTCGTTGCCGTAGATGATGGGATCCTCCGCCTTGGCGCGGCGGATGTCCTGAAGGTCGAAGGCGCCGGCCATCTTCTCGCCGCGGATGGTGCGGAAGACGACGACTCGCGACGGGTTCGCGTCCTCGCTCGTGCCTTTCGCCATGGCGACGGCCTGGAGGAGGGTGGTCGGGCCCTTGACGATGAACTGGCCGGGGCTGCGGACCGAGCCGTCGACGGTGATGGTCTGCTCCGCGCGATCCTTGATCGCGATCTGGACGTTGGGCGACTGGAGATATTTCTGCGACAAAGCGGCGGCCATCTGGTCGCGCAGCTCCTGGGTCGTGCGCCCCTGCGCCTGGACCGAGCCGAGCAGCGGATAATCGATCTTGCCCTGGGCATCGACCTTATAGTCGCCGGACAGCGATTCGACCCCGAAGACATTGACCGTGATCGTGTCGAGGGCGCCGACCGGGTGCGAGGCGTTGGCCACCGGCTGCGACTGCACGTCGGGCGCCTGGAAGCCCTGCGGCTCGTACGGAACGGAGCCGCCGCGGCCGGTGCAGCCCGCGGCGGCGAGGGCGGCGACCACGAGCAGGGCGCGAGTCATCAGCCCGCTGAAGGAAAAGTCACGCACTTCATGCCGAAACGCTCGCATGTTCATCTTTCTCCGGTCGGGGGCGACAAGCCCTCTACACAATCCATGGCTTCCGTGGAACAGCCCATCGCCGATTCGGCGCACACCGCTCCCAGCGGAAACGGTACCCGCGCCGCCCCTCCAGGCGAGCTGCCTTTATCTCGTTGCGCCGCTTAGCTTATTTCTCAAAGGCCGTCCAGAGTCCGCCGTTTTCCGCGGCTAAAAGCTTGCAACTGCGGCGAAACACCAAATATCGGCGGCGAGCGCCACCGGAGTTTTTGGTCAGTGTTGAGTCGCCTGTTTTCGAAGAGCCGGACGACCCGGGGCCGAAGCGGCCCGCCGGGCGGCCGCGCTTATGCGATCGGCGACGTCCACGGCCGGCTCGACCTTCTCGCCGACCTGCTCGCCCGGATCGAGGCGGACAACAAGCGGCGCGGGCCGGCCAAGACCTGGCTGGTCTTCCTCGGCGACCTCGTCGACCGCGGCCCCGACAGCCGCGGAGTCGTCGATCTTCTCGTCAACCGCCCGCCCGCTTTCGCCCGCAACGTCTTCCTCAAGGGCAATCACGAGGAATTCTTCCTCGGGGTCCTCGGCGGCGACGATTCGAGCGTCCAGCACTGGCTCGCCTACGGCGGCACCGAATGCGCCCAGAGCTACGGCCTGACCAGCGGGTGGATGCTCAATGCCACGCCGACGGCGATCATGGAGCGGCTGGTCCGGCAGGTGCCGCAGAGCCACGTCCGCTTCCTCGACGAGATGCACGACAGCTTCCGCTTCGGCGACTATCTGTTCGTCCACGCCGGCATCCGCCCGGGCGTCGCGCTCGACAAGCAGGTCAGCCGCGACCTCAGGTGGATCCGCGAGGGCTTCCTCGAAGACCGGAGCGACCATGGCGTCGTCGTCGTCCACGGCCATACCATCGTCGAGCGGCCCGAGGAGCATCCCAACCGCATCGCCGTCGACACCGGCGCCTATCGCTCCGGAACCCTGACCGCGGTCGGCCTCGAAGGCGTGGCGCGCTGGTTCATCGCGGCGCGCGAGCCCGGAGCCGCCGCGGCCGCCTAGGGGGCTTGCCAATTGCCGGGATCGAAGCTCCAATAGGCCGAGGCATCGCGCGGGGGCGC
>JBEVDE010000256.1:0-3268 GCA_040514175.1 Allosphingosinicella sp.
GCAGCATTGGGCGCTGGCGCACGGCATCACCCGCCAGGAAAGCTCGTTCGACCGCGCCGCGATCAGTCCCGTCGGCGCCCGCGGGCTGATGCAGCTGATGCCCGGAACCGCGCGCGAGCAGGCCGGCAAGATCGGCCTGCCCTACGATTTCGGCCGGCTGACCAGCGACCCCGCCTACAACGTCATGCTCGGCTCGAGCTATTTCGGGCGCCTGCTCGACGAATGGGGCGGCCAGGCGGCGATGGCGGTAGCGAGCTACAATGCCGGGGCCGGCAACGTCCGCAAATGGGTCCGCGCGAACGGCGACCCGCGCGGCGGCGCCGACATCGTCACCTGGATCGAGGCCATCCCTTATTCCGAAACCCGCAACTACGTTCAGCGCGTGCTCGAGAATGCGGTCGTCTACGAGGCGATGCGGGCCCAGCGCAGCGGCGGCCGGGCGAACCGCCTGTCTTATTATCTCGGCAAGAGCGGACCGGGCTGAGGTTGGAGGAAATCCTCCCCACGATTTCGTGGGGAGGGGGACCATGCGAAGCATGGTGGAGGGGTTCTCCAGAGTCTGAAAGAACCCCTCCACCGGCTTGCAGCCGGTCCCCCTCCCCGGCAAAAGCCGGGGAGGATGAAGAGCCCCAATTACATCACCCCCGACGGCTATCGCCGGCTTCGCGAGGAATATGAGGCGCTGTTCGCCGTCGAGCGGCCGAAACTGGTCGAGACGATCAGCTGGGCGGCCGGCAATGGCGACCGCTCGGAAAATGGCGACTATATCTATGGGCGCAAAAGGCTCCGCGAGATCGACCGGAGGCTCGGCTGGCTGTCGCGGCGGATGAAGGACGCGAAGGTCGTGGATGCGTCGGCGCAGCCCGAGCGCGGCAAGGTGTATTTCGGGGCCACGATCGTGCTTGCCGACGAGGAGGACAAGAGGCGGACCGTGACCCTGGTCGGCGAGGACGAGACCGACGCGTCGAATGGCCGGATCAGCTGGACCTCGCCGATCGGCCGCGCCATCCGCGGCGCCGCGGTCGGCGATCTGCGCCGGGTCACCCTGCCCGGCGGCGAGCGCGAGCTTGAGATCGTGTCGATCGAATATCCGAAAGCTTGAGTTCCCCGGCGAAGGCCGGGGTCCAGCTCCAACCCCCGCTCTGGACCCCGGCTTTCGCCGGGGAGCGATCAGCCGAACGCCTCCCGCGCCAGCTTCTCCACTTCCGGATCCGCCTCCGGCGGCTCCACCGGGCAGGCCGCTTCGAGCGCCTCCGCCACGGCGGTGAGCGCCGCGATCCGGGCGGCCTTCTTGTTGTTGCCGTCGATCACGGTCCAGGGGCCCCAGCGCGTATCGGTGCAGTCGAACATGTCCTTCACGGCGGCGAGATAATCGTCGCGCCGGGCGCGGTTGCGGAAATCCTCGGCGGCGACCTTCCAGCGCTTCCAGGGATGGTCGAGCCGCGCCTTCAACCGCTCGTCCTGGGTCTCCTGGGTGACGTGGAAGAACAATTTGACGATCGTCGTTCCGTCATAGCTCTGCTGGGCCTCGAACTCGTTGATCTCGTCATAGCCGCGCCTCCACTCGGCTTCGGAGGCGAAGCCCTCGACGCGCTCGACCAGGACCCGGCCGTACCAGCTGCGGTCGAACACGGCGATCTCGCCGGCGGCGGGCAGCTTGTTCCAGAAGCGCCAGAGGAAATGGCGGGCTTTCTCCTCCGGCGTGGGCGCCTTGACCGGCCAGACCTGGAAGGCGCGCGGATCCCATTCGGAGGTCAGCCGCTTGATCGCCCCGCCCTTCCCCGCCGCGTCCCAGCCCTCGCAGACGACCAGGCTGCGCCGCTTGTGGACGATATGGGCGACAAGGATGCGCGAGAGGCGCTCCTGAAGCGCGGCGAGGTCGTCGGAATAATTGCCGCGATAGCGGTTGCCGGATTCATAATTGGAAAGGTCGATCATGGGCTTCCTAAATTCCTCCCCGAGATTTCTCGGGGAGGGGGACCATGCGAAGCATGGTGGAGGGGTTCTTCAGACTCGGCAAGGCCCCCTCCACCGCGCTTCGCGCGGTCCCCCTCCCCTGCAAATGCAGGGGAGGAATTTATTCCGGAGCGACCGCCTGGGCGGGATCCTTCTTCGCCGCGCCGGCCGGCTCGACCAGGCGGATGTTGAGCTCGCGCAGCTGCTTGGCGCTCACCACGCCCGGGGCGCCCATCATCAGATCCTCGGCGCGCTGGTTCATCGGGAAGAGAACGACCTCGCGGATGTTGGGCTCGCCGGCGAGCAGCATGACGATCCGGTCGATGCCCGGCGCCGAGCCGCCATGGGGCGGGGCGCCGAACTTGAAGGCGTTGATCATGCCCGAGAAATTGGCGTCGACATCGGCCTTCGAATAGCCGGCGATTTCGAACGCCTTGTACATGATGTCCGGCCGGTGGTTGCGGATCGCGCCCGACGACAGCTCCACGCCGTTGCAGACGATGTCGTACTGGAACGCGAGGATGTCGAGCGGGTCCTTCGTCTCCAGCGCCTCCAATTCGCCCTGGGGCATCGAGAAGGGATTGTGGCTGAAGTCGACCTTCTTCGCCTCCTCGTCATATTCGAACATCGGGAAGTCGACGATCCAGCAGAAGCGAAACTCCTTTTCGTCGATCAGGCCGAGCTGCTCGGCGGCGCGGGTGCGCGCCAGGCCGGCGAGCTTCGCCGCCTGGGCTTCCTTGCCGGCGGCGAAGAAGATGCCGTCGTCGGGGCCGAGGCCGAGCTCGGCGATGAGCTTGCGCATGCCTTCGTCGCCGTGATTCTTGGCGATCGGGCCGCCCAGCTCGCCGCCTTTCTGGGTGACGTAGCCCAAGCCGGCATGGCCTTCGGAGCGCGCCCAGTCGTTCATGTCGTCGAAGAACTTGCGGCTCTTGTCGGCCGTGCCCGGCGCCGGAATGGCGCGGACGGCGCCGCCGCCCTCGACGATCCGGGCGAAGAGGCCGAAGCCCGAGCCCTGGAAGTGGCTCGACACGTCGGAGATGAGGATCGGATTGCGAAGGTCCGGCTTGTCGGAGCCGTATTTCAGCATCGCTTCCTTGTAGGGGATGCGCGGGAACTCGCCGGCCGCGGTGACCTTCCTGCCGTCGGCGAATTCCTCGAAGACCCCGGCGAGGATCGGCTCAAGGGCCTGGAAGACGTCCTCCTGGGTGACGTAGCTCATCTCGAAATCGAGCTGGTAGAATTCGCCGGGGCTCCGGTCGGCGCGGCCGTCCTCGTCGCGGAAGCAGGGGGCGATCTGGAAATAGCGGTCGAA
>JBEVDE010000315.1:0-3766 GCA_040514175.1 Allosphingosinicella sp.
TATCAGGACGGCCTCATCACCCAGCAGGAAAAGTACAACAAGGTCATCGACGCCTGGTCGAGCTGCGGCGACAAGGTCGCCAATGCGATGATGGACAAGCTCAAGGCCCAGCCGAAGGGCGAGGATGGGCGAATGGCGCCGATCAACTCCATCTACATGATGGCTCACTCCGGCGCCCGCGGCTCGCAGGCCCAGATGAAGCAGCTCGCCGGAATGCGCGGCCTCATGGCCAAGCCGTCGGGTGAGATCATCGAGACTCCGATCATCTCGAACTTCAAGGAAGGCCTCACCGTCCTCGAATATTTCAACTCCACCCACGGCGCCCGCAAGGGCCTCGCGGACACGGCGTTGAAGACGGCGAACTCGGGCTACCTCACCCGCCGCCTCGTCGACGTGTCGCAGGACTGCGTCATCGTCGAGGAGGATTGCGGCACCGAGAACGCGCTCGAGATGTGCGCCATCGTCCAGGGCGGCGCGGTCATCGCCTCGCTCGGCGACCGGATCCTCGGCCGGACCCCGGCGGAGGACATCGTCGACGAGAAGAGCGGCGACGTCCTGGCCAAGGAAGGCGCCCTGATCGAGGAGAGCCAGGCGCTCCGCATCGACGAGATCGGGGTCCAGGCGGTGCGCATCCGCTCGCCGCTGGTCTGCGAGAGCGAGCATGGCGTGTGCGGCAAATGCTATGGGCGCGATCTCGCCCGCGGCACGCCGGTCAATATCGGCGAGGCGGTCGGCGTGATCGCCGCCCAGTCGATCGGCGAGCCGGGCACCCAGCTCACCATGCGGACCTTCCACATCGGCGGCGCCGCCCAGCTCAACGAGACGTCGAGCCTCGAGGCCTCGACCGACGGCACCGTCGAGCTTCGCGACCTTCCGACGATCATGGATCCCCGTGGCCGCCGGATCGCGATGTCGCGCTCGGGCGAACTCGCCATCGTCGACATGGACGGCCGCGAGCGGGCGTCCCACCGTATCCCCTACGGCGCGCACCTGATGGCCGACCACGGCCATATCGTCTCGAAGGGCGAACGCATCGCCGAGTGGGATCCGTTCATGATGCCGGTCATCACCGAGAAGGGCGGTATCGTGAAGTTCCAGGATCTGGTCGAGGGCAAGACGCTCACCGAGCAGACCGACGAAGCGACCGGTATCGCCCAGCGCGTGGTCACCGAATATCGCGGCTCCGCCCGGACGAAGGAGGATCTGCGTCCGCGCATCACCCTCCTCGACTCGGAGAGCGGCGAGGCGGCCCGCTACATGCTGGCGCCTGGCGCGATGCTGTCGGTCGAGGAAGGCCAGCGTGTCGAGGGCGGCGAGGTGCTCGCCCGTGTCTCGCGCGAGGCGGCCAAGACCCGCGACATCACCGGCGGTCTGCCGCGGGTGGCGGAGCTGTTCGAGGCGAGGAAGCCCAAGGAGAATGCGATCATCGCCAAGGTCTCCGGCCGGGTCGCCTTCGGCAAGGATTACAAGGCCAAGCGCAAGATCGCGATCATCCCCGACGATGGCGGCGAGCCGGTCGAGTATCTGGTGCCCAAGTCGAAGGTCATCGACGTGCAGGAAGGCGACTTCGTCAAGCGCGGCGACAATCTGATCGGCGGAAGCCCCGATCCGCACGACATCCTCGAGGTGCTCGGAGTCGTCGCTCTGGCGGAATATCTCGTTTCCGAGATCCAGGAAGTCTATCGATTGCAGGGTGTTAAGATCAACGACAAGCATATCGAGGTGATCGTCCGCCAGATGCTCCAGAAGGTCGAGATCACCGAGAGCGGGGATTCGACCCTGCTCGCCGGCGAGCAGATCGATCTTCAGGAGATGAACGAGATCAACGCCAAGCTGAAGTCGGGCAAGAAGCGCCTGGCCGAAGGCAAGCCGGTGCTTCTCGGGATCACCAAGGCGTCGCTGCAGACCCGGAGCTTCATCTCGGCCGCCTCCTTCCAGGAGACGACCCGGGTGCTCACCGAAGCCTCGGTTCAGGGCAAGATCGACACGCTCGACGGACTCAAGGAGAATGTCATCGTCGGCCGCCTCATTCCGGCGGGCACGGGCGCGGGCATGGGCCGGATGCGGATCGCCGCGACCAGCCGCGACGCGGCGCTGCGCGCTCAGCACCGCAAGCTTCAGGAGTCGCTGATCGCGGCCAATTCGGCGGCGGAAGAGCATGCGGCCGAGCTGGCCCAGGGCCCCGAAGCGGCGATCGGCGACGATCCCCTCGCGGCGGTCCAGGCCGAAGGCCACGGCACCGACGCGGATGCCGGCGAGTATCTGCAGAACTGAGGTTCTGCGGTTCGAGTAAGCGTACGACGCCCCGCCGGAGACGATCCGGCGGGGCGTTTTCGAATGCCATCCCAATATTTCCGGCCTCCGCGTGACCTCGGTCACCCGCGACGGCGCCGCGCCCGGCGATAAAGGCGGGTCCCAGGCTGCCGGCACAACGCCGCACACCCGCACCCATCGACGCCGTCGGTGGCACGGCCGGGTTCATGAGGCTTGGAGGGGAGGTACTTATGCCCGGCCTGCTCGATCAAATCGTGCTTCACGATTTCCTGGTCCAAGACCTGGAGTTGTTCACCCAGCCCTGCCGGCAGCGGATCCTGATCGTCACCGACGGCCTGCTCAACTTCAGTCCCACCGACGGGTTCGGATTGTCGCGAGTGGTCGCCGCGCTTCGAACCTATTCGCCGCAGCCGATCATCACGCTCGCTCACCGCAATGCCGCAAACCACAATGTCACGATCGCCGGCGTCGTCTTCGCCGTCATCGGCAACTTCAACTTCGCCAGCGCGGCGGTCACCGTGAGCACCGCCAATTACGACCAGGTCTGGCTCTTCGGGTTCAAGTCCGGCCCCTCGACCAGCGGCCCCGGCAACGTCCATCCGCTAACCGGACCCGAGATCAACCGCCTCGGCACGTTCATGAACCATGGCGGCGGCGTCTTCGCGACCGGCGACCATGCCAATCTGGGGCAAGGGATGGGCGGCGAGCTTCCGCGCATCCGGCGCATGCGCGAATGGTTGTCGGTGCCGATGGGGACGGAGGGCAATGCCTCGGCCCGCGACCGGATCGACACGGTCGTCGATCCAGGCCCGGGCGGACTCTACGAGTTCGACGACCAGGCGGATTCGATTCCGCAGCGCATCTATCCCAATTACCGGGTGACCTGGACCCCGACCTGGACGGCCACCATTCACCCGCTGTTGAAGATGCCGGGCGCACCGGTCAATCGCACCAATGCGAGCGGCTTCACCAACGACATGGACGTGCTTCCCGACCATCCGCACGAAAGCATCTGCCGCGAGGTTTCGGCGGCGGTGAACGCTCCCCAGCTGGCGGCGACCTACAACGCGCACGGCCTCAATTTCCAGGAATTCCCCAACGCCGCCTCCGGCACCGGCCGGATCGGCAGCGAGATCGTCGCCTTCGGGGTCTCCGGCGGCCGGTCGGTCAACAATAGCGGCGTCTGGAAGCCGCCGGTCAACCCGCGCATGTTCGGGCTCATTTCCGCCTTCGACGGACATGCCGCGCAGGCTTATCCCTCGGCGCCGACCCGGCCCGGGCGGATCGTGTGCGATTCGACCTGGCATCATTATGTCAACGTCAACATCGACGGAGGCCAGACCGGGCGAACCGGCCTTGGAGCGATCGTCGCGGGCAATTGGATTCCGAACGCGGCCGGCCAGAAGGTCTTCCAATATTATCGCAACATCATCGCCTATCTGATCCCGCTCAACCGGCGCAATTGCTGGCTCTTCATCGATCTCCTGGCCGT
>JBEVDE010000335.1:0-6509 GCA_040514175.1 Allosphingosinicella sp.
GCAAGCGTCGGCGAATCGAGGCTCAAAAAAATTTTCAGACGGCCGTCCTACTATCTTTTCCGGAACGAAACGGCTGTCGCTCCGGGCTCAGAGCTGGATCTTTTCCTTGCGCCGGACGCTCGCCCGCCGTTCGAAGGCGCGGCGCCGGCGCTGGTGGATCGCGACGGCCGTCACCGGAAGCGCGAGCGCGCCCAGAACGAGGGACGACACCAGGACCACGGTCCCCAGCTCCAATCCTTCCATCACGCTTCCTCCCAGGCGTTCGGTAGCGACAATTTGCGCCGCCGTCACCTCCGGCCGCCGCCACGGCGGTCCAGGCGAGGCCTGGCGACGGCATGACGAGCGCGACGGCCCAACCGGGAATTGGAACCGTTCCGGAGGCAATCCAACCGGACTCGCCCGGCCGGTCGTGATTAATATGGGCCACCAACAAGGGAGGAAGTCATGGCGATTCCGACAGGCGGTCAGGTCAGGCCCTATGGCGTGGCGATCAGCGATGCGCTCAGCGATCCGAATTCGACCCTCGAAGATCTGAACGCGCTGCGCGACCGCGGCCGGCAGGAGCTCGAGGAGACGGGCGACCTCGCCGGCGCGCTCGAAAAGCTCGAAGCCGAGATCCAGTCGCGCGGCGGCGGCTATGCCAAGCCGGGCGGCGGCGTCGTTCCGCTCTACGGAGTCGTCATCCACGACGCGCTCAGCGATCCGCAGACCTCGCTGGAGCGGCTCAACGAACTTCGCGACCAGGGCCGCCGTCAGCTCGAAGAGCAAGGCGATCTCGCCGGAGCGCTCGACAAGCTCGAAGCCGAGATCAGCCGCCGCTGAACCGTTACCGCAAGGAGAGGAACATGGCAGAAGCAGCAAGGGGGCCGATTCCCCCTTACGGGGTCGCGATATCCGACGCGCTCAGCGATCCCAGCACCAGCCTCGACGAGCTGGTCGCCCATCGCGACCATGCCCGCGAGGTGTTGTCGGCCCAGGGCGACCTGAGGGCGGCGCTCGACCGTCTCGACGCCGAGATCCAGCGCCGCGGCGGCGGACGCTGACGTCATGGCGGATGCCGGAGGCGCCCGTCCGGAGCCGGTGCGAATCCGCTCCGAGGCGGATCGTCGCCTCCGGCATCCCGTCCATGTCGTCTGGGAGCTGACGCTCGCCTGCAATCTGCGCTGCGCCCATTGCGGGTCCCGCGCCGGCCGGCCGCGAAGCGACGAGCTCAATATCGACGAGATCCGCTCGATCGTCGCCGAGCTGGCCGCGCTCGGCACCCGCGAGATCAGCCTGATCGGCGGCGAGGCCTATCTCCGCCGCGACTGGCTGGACATCATCCGGGCCGTCGCCGACTCGGGCATCAAATGCGGGCTCCAGACCGGCGGCCGGGCGCTCACCCGCGCCAAGATCGAGGCCGCCGTCGACGCGGGCCTGTCGTCGGCCGGAGTCTCGGTCGACGGCACCGAGGCGGTGCACGACCGGCTGCGCGGGGTTCCGGGCAGCTTCCGCCAGGCGCTGACCGCGATCGAGGAATTCGCCCGCGCCGGGATCAAGCCGGGCTGCAACACCCAGGTCAACCGGCTGTCGGCGCCGGTGCTCGAGGAGACCTACGAGCATATCTACGCCGCCGGCGCCCGCCTGTGGCAGATTCAGCTCACCGTCCCGGCGGGCAATGCCGCCGAGCAGGTCGACCTCATCCTCCAGCCCTGGCAGGTGCCGGAAACCTACGACACGCTCGCCCGCCTGTACGAGCGCGGCCGCAAGGCCGGTTTCCGCCTCTTCTCGGGCAACAATATCGGCTATTTCGGACCCTATGAGCATCTCTGGCGGACGATGACCGACGAGCCGGCTTATTGGGACGGCTGCGGCGCCGCCGAGAGCGGGATGGCGATCGAGGCGGACGGGATCGTCAAGGGCTGCCCGTCGCTCCACAAGGGCGAATATGGCGGCGGCAACATCCGCGACCACGGCACGCTCACCGAAATCTGGCTGGCCATGCAGGCGTCGGTCCGGCCCAATGTCGAGCGGCCGGCCTGGGGCTTTTGCGGCACCTGCTATTACAAGTCGGTGTGCAAGTCCGGCTGCACCTGGACCGCCGGGGCGCTGCTCGGCGTGCCCGGCAACAATCCGATGTGCGACCATCGCGCCCGGACGCTGCGCGACGCCGGGCTTCGCGAGCGCTTCGAGCAGGTTTCGGCGGCGGCCGACGAGCCGTTCGCTCAGGGCCTGTGGCGGCTCGTCCTCGAGACGGCCGATGGCCGGGAGCTGCCCGAAAGCGCCTATCCGGTCTCGCCCCAGCCGAAGAATCCGGACGGCCAGATCCTGCTCTGCCACGGCTGCGGCCATTATTCGTTCGAAGGCGACGACGGCTGCATGAAATGCGGCGCGGCGCTGGTCGCCGATGTGCCGCGCGGCGACTTCGCCGGACCGCAGGAGATGGAAGGGGTGCTCGGCCGGCTGGCGGAGATCGACGCCCGCCATGCCGCGAGGCTGGCCGCGATCCGGGCGTCGCGCGCCGTCGCGGCCGAATGAGCGGCTAGCGGCGCTCGGGGGCGATGCAGCCGGCGACGAGGTAGAGAAGGATCGCGACCGGTCCCAGCACGAACAGGCTGAGGACGGCGGCCAGGCGGATGAGCGTCGCGTCGGCTCCCGTCGCGTCGGCGAGGCCGGCGCAGACGCCCATCATTTTGCCATTGGCTTTGTCGAGGGTGAAAGGACCGTTCATGGCCTTTCCTTCACTTTGCTGGCGATTTCTCGCGATTGCTGGCGATCTGTGGCGTTTTTTCCGGACCGTGGTCCGGGCGCTCAGACGAGCTGAGCGGCCGGGCCGACGGCGGCGGAGATGAAGAGGGTCGCGGCGAAGATGGCGCCGATGGCGGAAACCGCGATGTGCTGCAGGCTGGTGAGGTTGAAGGTCATTTTTAGTCTCCCTGAAACCGGCCGTCCGGACCATCCGTCGGCCATGCCAGAGATGTTGCAGGGACCGTGCCAAATGCCGGGAATGGCGGAAAACAGCCACTTTTTGCGAAGGGCGGGCTTCGGGCGCTGATCGGCCGTTTCAAATGTTGGGAATTTTCGCCGACAATTGGGGAGCGCATCGAACGCCCCGGCGTCCGCTTTCGGACAAAGCGGGCGCGCCTATTTCTTCTTCTCCGGGTCGAAGGCGATTCTGTAGGTCAGCCACGTCTCCCGGGGCCGGCCGTCAGGACCGAGGGCGGGGCGATACTGCAGCTGGCTCTCGGCGACCTCGCAGGCGCGGCGGTCGATCTCGGCCGCTCCGCTCGAGGCGCTCGCCGTGCAGGAGGTCACCCGGCCGTCGGCCGTGACCAGATAGCGAAGCTCCATCGCGGCCGCCGAAGGCTTCTTGCGGATGCCGTGAGCCACAAAGGATCCACCGATCTGGAGGGTGACGAGCTGCGGCTCCCGAGGCCCCCTTGGCCCGTCCGGGCGCGCCGGATTGTGGACTTCGAGAAACGCCTCGACGCGCTTCATGAAATCAACCGAATCCGCGCTTCGGGTCAGGCCGTGGCCGCCCGACGGGTAGAAAGCCGACTGGACCCGGGCGCCCCTCGCCTTGAGCGCCTTGATGATCTGGCGGCTCTGGTCGACGGGCACGTTGCTGTCGCGCTCGCCATGGGCGATCAGCACCGGCACGTTCAGCCGCGCCGACTGCTGGAGCGGCGACACGGCGGCGAGATCGCGCCGCTCCTCGCCTTCGACCTTGCGGCGCCACAATTTCGAGTAGCGCGTGGCGACGAGGGCCCGGGCGTCGTATTTCAGCATGGCGCGGATATCCGAGACTCCCGCCAGGCTGATCGCGCAGCGGTAGATTTCGGGGTTGCGGATGGCGCCCCACAAAGCGGCATAGCCCCCATAAGAGACTCCGGCGATGCACACCCTCTTCGGATCGACCATTCCCTGGCCGGCCAGCCAGGCGACCCCGTCGTCGAGGTCGTCCTGCATCTTCCTGCCCCACTGGCCGTAGCCGCGTTCGACGAAGTCCCGACCGAACCCGGTCGAGCCGCGGAAATTGGGCTGGAGCACCGCATAGCCGCGGCTGGCGAGGAACTGGACGAGCGGATCGAACTGATAGCTGTCGCGCGCGAAAGGCCCGCCGTGGGGGAGGAGGATGAGCGGCAGCGCCTTGGGTTCGGCGCCGCGGGGCAGGGTCAGATAGCCGCGGATCTGCAACCCGTCGCGAGCCGGATAGCGAACCGGCCTCACCGGCGCGAGCTGCCGCTCCGCCAGCCCCTCATAAGGCGAGGCGAAGGCCTCCATCCGCTTCGCCTTGCGGTCGAAGACATAATAGGTGCCCGGATCGTGCGCCGCGCCGGACCAGACGAGGACGGTGTTTCGGTCGCCGCTGAGATTGAGGACCCGGTTCACCTTGCCTGGAAAGGTGCGGTCGATCTGCGCCTGGAGCTGCTTGAACTCGGGCGTGAGCCAGGCGACCCGCGGCAGATCGTCCTCGTAATAGACGGCCTCCACATTGCTTCCGTCGGACGAGACCTGCGGCCTGGTCACGTCGACCTCCGGATGCTCGAAGATGGGCTCGCCGATCGTCTGTGCGCCCAGATCGTAACGATAGACACCGAAGCGGCCGGTCCGCTCGTTGGTCACGATGATGCCGCTGTCGCCGCCGGCGAGCAGCCCGATCGAATCGATCGCCGATTCCTTGCCCGGGGTGAACTTCCCCGCGCCCGCCCGCTTCAGCACACCCGTTCTGGGATCGCGCCGGTAGACGGTCCAGCTTCCCGAATCGTAGCTGACGCCGCCGCGGACGGTACCGCTGGCATCGACGAACCAGTTCCAGATGTCGGCCTGCTTGCGCTGGATCTCGACGGCGGCGCCGGTCGCGAGATCAACCCTCCAGACGGAGGGGGAATCGTTATAATCCTTCTGCGCGGAGATCAGCACGAAGCGGCCCGCCGGATCCGTGTAGACGACGTTGTCGCCGATCAGCCCGCCGCCGGCCTGGATGGCGGAGGTCTTGCCGGTCTTGAGGTCGTAGCCGGTGAGCCGGGTCAACTGAATCGGCAGGGTGAGCACGGTGAAAGAGAAGAGCGTGTTGCCGACGAGCACCCGGTCGTTGCCCGCCCAGCCGTACCATCGGATCGTGCCGTTGGTCGGAATGATCTTCGGCGCGGCGTCCCTCGGTCCGCTGAGGTCGTAGACCGCGAGCTGCTCGACGCCCGCGCCGTTGATCCTGGCGACGAGGCGGCGTCCGTCCGGCGAGATGAGGGGTTCCGAGAAGAAGGGCACCTGGGCGAGGGCCTCGATCGGGACCAGGTCCGCCGCGGGCTCGGCCGCCGCTTGCGCGGCGAGAGAAAGCAGCATTGCCGCGGCCGCGAGCCTCATCGTCCTCATCCCCCTTACCCCTTGCGCGACAAGGATAATCTCGGCCGCGCCCGGAAGTAAAGAAAAGCCCCGCCCGGATCGGTCCGGGCAGGGCTCATCCTTCGATCGGGGTAGGGCCGAAGATCAGCCGCCGCCGCCGGCCAGCGCCGCGAGCAGCAGCAGGGCGACGATGTTGGTGATCTTGATCATCGGGTTGACCGCCGGGCCCGCCGTATCCTTGTACGGATCGCCGACCGTGTCGCCGGTGACGGCGGCCTTATGGGCCTCGGAGCCCTTGCCGCCGTAATTGCCGTCCTCGATATATTTCTTGGCATTGTCCCAGGCGCCGCCGCCCGAGGTCATCGAGATGGCGACGAACAGGCCGGAGACGATCACGCCCAGCAGCAGGGCGCCGAGGGCGGCGAAGCCCTGCTCCTTGCCGGCGATCCAGGCGATGACGAAATAGACGACGATCGGAGTCAGCACCGGAAGCAGCGACGGGACGATCATCTCCTTGATCGCGGCCTTGGTGACGAGGTCGACGGTGCGGGCGTAATTGGGCCTCGAGGTGCCGTCCATGATGCCCGGGTTGGAGCGGAACTGCTCGCGCACGTCGAGAACGACGTTGCCGGCGGCACGGCCGACCGCGGTCATTCCCATCGCCCCGAACAGATAGGGGAGCAGGGCGCCGAGCAGCAGGCCGACGACGACATAGGGGTTGGACAGCGAGAAATCGACGCCGTCCGCGCCGATGCCGAGCTCGGTCGCATAATGCTCGAGGTCGGTCGTGTAGGCGCCGAACAGGACCAGGGCGCCGAGCGCGGCGGAGCCGATCGCATAGCCCTTGGTCACCGCCGTGGTGGTGTTGCCGACCGCGTCGAGGGCGTCGGTGCGGGTGCGCACGTCCTCCTCCATCCCGGCCATTTCGGCGATCGCGCCGGCATTGTCGGTGACCGGGCGGTAGGCGTCGAGGGCGACGACGATGCCGGCGAGGGCGAGCATCGCGGTCGCGGCGAAGGCGATTCCGATGAGTCCGGCCAGCTGGTAGGAGACGATGATCCCGACGCAGATGACGAGGGTCGGAAGCGCCGTCGATTCGAGGCTGATCGCAAGGCCCTGGATGACGTTGGTGCCGTGGCCGGTCTGCGAGGCCTTGGCGATCGAGCGGACCGGGCGATAGTTGGTGC